>PACY01000057.1 GCA_002700405.1 Flavobacteriaceae bacterium
AGGTTAATTGATAAACCATTTCTACCATATCTTATTATTGTATCAATATTTGACCAATGAAACTTACTTATTTTCAATGAATCTTCTTTAAAGGAATTTAATACTATGTAATTTATAAAAAGCTTAGACTCTAAAGACGAAAAAAATTTTAAAAATTTTATATCCAACTCAAGAAAGTACTTACTTTTCCTTAATAGATAATTATCTTTACTAATTTCAAACTTAGTTAAATACTCTAAATATTTCTTATCAGAATTTTTCTTTAATTCTTTAAGGTAATTAAAATAAGAAGTAGTGTAACGATTTTCATTTATTAAATATCTTACTTTATTACGTTTAAATGATAAATCATTATTTGTGTCATCCTCTATCCATTCTAGCTTATTTAACTTAGCGTAATTATATATTTTATTTTTATTTATATTTAATAAAGGTCTATAAACAGAATCGTTTAAACCTCTTATACCTATACGTGAAATCCAGTTAGCATGTTCAATATCTTTCATTAATAATGTTTCAATTTGATCATCACTAGTATGTGCAGTTAAAGAAATACTATATTTATAATTATTGATTAATTTTATAAGCTCGTTATATCTTGTAATTCTGGCATTATGTTCGAAATTATTACCCTTTAATTTTGTACTTAATAAATGAATTTTTAAATTATATTTTGATGATAATTGTTTACATAATAATTCTGCATGATTTGATTTATTATGAAAATTATAATTTGTATGGAAAAGGGAAATATTTAATCTTTTATTTATTTTTGTAACTTTTAACAAAATATCTAATAAGACAATACTATCAACACCACCAGAGATAGATAATAAAACATTATTTATTTTATTATCTAAAAAATATTTATTTATTTCATTTATTTTAGACTTCATCAAAAAACAATGGCTTTAGACATTGAATCTTATCTTCATATGAATTAGGATACAAAAACCACTCAGCAATTGATATTGAACTAAGAATAGAATTTCCATCCTGTGGAGTAAAACTAAAACCTGTTATTTCATTATCATTTACCATCGCAAGTGATGGAACGGGGATAACTACTTGATTCAGTATTCTACCAAAGTGTCCATGATCTCTCCCAAAAGAAAAAACTTCATTTGCATTCACCTTATCAGTTAAAGCAATTCTATCATTTTTTTCCAACTTATCTAAGACTTTAGTAATCGACGTTTTATTTTTTACTTTTAAAGAAAAATGAGATATATGCATATACTGNGAGTTAACTTTCATGGCTGAAGAATATAAATTTAAATTTAAACCTAAAGTTTTAAATAATTTATGTGCATCTTCAGCATGATGAGTACCAAATTGTTTACTTGCATGAGAACCTACNTGAGGTGAAGGAACAAAACTTGAAGTTTGACTTAAATCATTAGATCTTCTTATTAATGTAAACTTACCTTCAACTAAATTATCATCACCTTCATCTAAAACAATAGTTTTAACAATTGTAGATAAATTATGAGTATTACATGAAACAATTTGTATATACTTGTCTTCGTCAACTTTTAATGCATCATCATTAATACCTCTTGCATATTTTTTACCAAAACCNGACTCAGATCCCTGAGCAACAAATCCTAATGTATTTTTTTCATATTTCTCATAATATTTATTTTTATTCATATGTCCAAAACCTTTAGGTGTACAATCTATTACTACTGACGCTCTAGATATAGCTTCTTCCGTATTAAAATCTGGACTTAACCCAATATCATTAAAGCCATCAAATTTTTCNTCATGAGTTGTTAATCTTGCTCCTCTTTTCTTGATAAGATTTTGAACTTTTGATCTGTCTGTTGTCAAAGGTGTATTTTTATGAAATGTCACTTCGTCAATACCTAGCTTTTCCTTAAAATCACACAATAAACCAATTAAAGGTTCTCCAATTGTCCCTGTTCCTACAACGTGAACTATTTTCCTTGACATCNCTTCTCCTTTTTATAAATTATATTCTACTGAATTCATTAAATATTTTTTTAATTTTTTAAAACCATGATTATTATAAATACTAAGTTGCATATCTGCCTCAGTACCATTTTTCAATATATCATTAACAAAATTAGTAATATGCGTATTACCAAAAAATTCTAAAGAATCCTTACAATATAACATCATAATATTTATCATTTCTTCCATTGAAACAATTTTATTATTATAAGGATCAATTATTTTTGATGACAAATTTTTAGCTGATGCTTTCCAAAGTGCATCTGTTAAATGTTCATAACAATAATCAAAATCATAATCATTNNTTTTTACAATTGTTCTTACTAATGATTGNACTATTGCTATAATCATTTNAGTATTTTTNAAAGATCTCTGTACATCNCATACTCTAAATTCAATTGTATTAAANTCATAATGAGGTCTTATTTTCCACCATATTTGACGTGGTTTTGAAATAGTTCCTGTNTTTATATATTTATCTATCAAATCTTCATAATCTCTATAAGATTTTAAGAAAGAAGGTATTTCTGTTCTAGGAAACAAACCAAACTGAAATGTTCTTGAGGATAACATCCCCGTATCTTGACCCTCAAAAAAAGGTGAATTTGTTGATAAAGCTAAAAGCGGTGCAATCCATCTTCTTAATGTATTAGTAACTTTAACCAGTTTATCTTTATCATCTAATCCAATATGAACATGTATTGAAAATGTTATATTTTTTGTTGCATAATATTTCAATTGATCTGAAACCCAATTATATGAATCATTTTCAACAAAAGTTTGATTATCTGTACTAGTTGTAGGATGTGTTCCGCTAATACCAATTCTAAAATCATCACTTAATGCAATATTTTTTACTGTATTCCTTAATAAGGATATTTCTTTCATACAATCTGATAANTTATCATTAATTGATGTATTTGACTCAAATTCTGATAATATTAACTCATAACTAAATCTATCTTTTAGCTTATCATCAATATTATCCATTAANAAGNTAGCTTTATTAATTAAATCACCAGCATTATCGCAAAGCATATACTCTTCTTCAACACCAATTGTATAATTATTACTCATATAATAGATTTCTCCTGCCAATCTCCAAAAACATTTTTCATTGATTCAACAATCTCACCTAATGTAGCATATTCTAAAACTGCATCAATAATAGGATAAAGTAAATTATCATCAGTTTTAGATGTTTCTTCAATTTTTTTAAGCTTCATGTTAACCAATTCACTATTTCTATTTAATCTTATTTTTNTAACAAATTTAACCTGATCATCTTCTACTTTTTTTGATATCTTAAGTATTGGGATTGTAATTTCTTCATCATTATTTTCATATTTATTCATTCCTACAATAACTCTTTCTTTTAAATCAATTTTTTCATTAAGAATTGCTGATGAATCAGCTATTTCCTTTTGCAAATATCCAGATTCTATACATTCGATAACTCCACCTAGTTTATCTATTTTATCAAAATATTCTAATACATCTTTTTCCATATCTCGAGTTAGTTTCTCAACATACCAAGATCCTCCAAGTGGATCAGCTACACTGGCAACACCTGTTTCATGAGCTAATATTTGCTGTGTCCTTAAAGCAATCTCAGCGGCTTTTTCTGATGGTAATGCAAGAGTTTCATCCATTGAATTAGTATGAAGTGATTGAGTACCACCAAGAACGGCTGAAAGTGCTTGAAAAGATGTTCTTGTTATATTATTTTCTGGTTGTTGAGCAGTTAATGAACAACCAGCTGTTTGTGTATGGAAACGTAATTTTAATGATTTAGGATTTTTTGCTTTATATTTCACTTTCATAATATTTGACCANATTTTTCTCGCAGCTCTATATTTAGCAATTTCTTCAAAGAAATCTGAATGAGCATTAAAGAAAAATGATAATCTTGGTGCAAAATCATCGACATCTAAGCCAGCCTTTATACAATAATCAACATAAGTAAAGCCATTAGCTAAAGTAAATGCTAATTCCTGCTGCGCTGTTGAACCAGCTTCTCTTATATGATAACCACTGATCGATATGGTATTATAATTAGGAAGATTATCTTTACAGTAAGAAACCATATCAGTTATAATTCTCATAGATTCCTTTGGAGGGTAGATCCATTCCTTTTGCGCAATATATTCTTTCAATATATCATTTTGCAAAGTTCCATATAATAAACTTAAATCGTTATTCCTCTTAATTGCCAGAGCAACATAAAATGCAAAGACTACTATTGCAGGACCATTAATTGTCATTGATACACTGACTTTTGTTAAATCAATGCCATCAAAAAGTCGTTCCATATCTTTTAAGTTCGATATAGAAACACCACAATGCCCTACTTCACCTAATGAAAATTCATGATCTGGATCATAACCCATTAATGTTGGCATATCAAATGCAACTGATAAGCCAGTTTGTCCTTCTTTTAACAAAAATTTAAATCGCTCATTAGTTTCCTCAGGCTTACCAAAACCAGCAAACTGTCTCATCGTCCATAATTTACCACGATACATATTATCATGTATTCCACGTGTATATGGATATTCACCTGGATTATTTAAATTTTTCTTATATTCTGCATCTTTATTGTCTGGATGGTAATAAGTTTTATTTTCCTTACCAGATATACTATTATATTTATTATTTATATCTTTATTTGACATTAGTACTTTCTTTAATAACACCAATTATACTTTCGACATCTAAACCTTCATCTTTAAATAATTCACTATTAGCTCCATGTTTAGAAAATTTATCATCAATACCAATCATTTTTAAAGTATTACTAATATTATTTTTAGAAAAATATTCCAATATAGATGAACCAAAACCACCTCTTAACATACCTTCTTCTATTGTAATGAATGTATCATGATTATTAGCTAATTTTTTTAACATATTGCAATCAATTGGCTTAATAAATCTACAATTAATTATAGTTATTTCTATATTAAAATCTCTGCTTATTTTTTTTGAAGCTTGAAGTGAATGTTCCAACATTCTACCAAATGTTAGAATGCAAATTTTTGAATCTTTTTTTTGAACATAATCCCAGCTACCAATTTGTATCTCTTCGAAATTATGGTTATCATTAAATTCAGTATAATCTTTGGGATATCTAATTGATAGTAATAATCTATTTTTTATAGCAGTATAAATTAAATTTAAAAATTCTGTACCATTTTTAGGAGCTGTTAATATTAAACCCGGAATAGATGATAAAAAATTTATATCAAAAACACCGTGATGTGTTGGACCATCATTACCTACTAGCCCTGCCCTGTCCATACAAATTAATCCAGGTAAATTTTGAAGTGCAAAGTCATGTAATACACAATCATAAGCTCGCTGCATAAATGTTGAATATATTGCAACAACAGGCATTTTTCCATCAGCAGCAAGACCAGCTGCATAAGTAAGTGCATGTTCTTCGGCTATACCAACATCAATATATCTATTATTATATTTTTTATAATATTCTTCTAATCCTGTACCAATACCCATAGCTGCTGTTACGCATTCAAAAGATAACTCTTCGCCAATCAGAGATAATCCCTTACCAAGTAATTTTGAATAAGTAATTTTGTCTTTAATTTCAGAAGTTTTTTTCCCAGACATGCTATAATATTTAATAGCATCTTTATCTCCAGTATTTATGCCTTTAGATTTATTAGTATGTACATGGAGAAGTACTGGGGTATTCATTTTTTTTATAGATTCAAAAACTTTAATCATATTTTCTATATCATGCCCATCAATAGGACCAATATATCTTAAACCAAGCTCCTCAAAAAATATCCCCGGAGTAAGATATGCCTTCAAACTGCCTTCAGTTTTTTTAATAATTTTTTTAATAGGGCTTGAAATCGTTGGAATTTTATCCGTTAAATTCCATATATCTTTTCTTAATTTATTATATGTTGGGTTTGTTACAATTCTTGTTAAATATTTAGATAAAGCTCCTACACTTTCAGATATAGAATAAGAGTTATCATTTAATACTACTGTTAGCTGTGTTTTATGAAATCCTAAATTATTTAATCCTTCGTATGCAAGACCACCTGTCATAGCTCCGTCACCAATCACAGAAACAACTTGATGGTTTTTATTATCCTTATCTCTGGAATGTGCAAAACCCAAGCCTGCTGATATCGATGTGCTTGCATGACCAGCTCCGAAACTATCATATTTACTTTCATCAATTTTTAAAAAACCACTAATTCCATCATATTGTCTAATACTTTTAAATTCTTTTTTTCTTTCAGTTAATATTTTATGAGCATATGCCTGATGTCCAACATCCCAAATTAATTTATCAATTGGAGTATTATAGACATAATGCAAAGCAATTGTTAAATCAACAGCTCCTAATGGTGAGGAGTAATGACCACCTTTTTCAGTAACTATATCATGTATGTACTTTGATACATCTTTAGATAATAATTTCAGCTCATTAATTGATAATTTTTTTATATCATTAGGGTTATTAATTTTATTTAAAACTTTAAACATTATTCTTTACCATATTTATAAAATACTTGTGAACTTCAGTGCTATTTGATAGTTCTGGATGAAATGAAGATACAAGCATATTCTCTTTTTTTATTAAAACAGGGTTGTCGTCAACTTTACCTAAAACATCTAAATCATTTGATAAACAATCAAACTTGGGAGCTCTTATAAATGTTGCGTTAATCTTTTTTTTTAAAAAATTAACAGTTATGCTTTTAGTAAAAGAATCTATTTGTCTTCCATAAAAATTTCTAAAACTCATAATATTTATAAGACTTAATGTATTAATTTTATTATCATCACACTTTTTAGACATAAGAATAGCGCCGGCACAAGTTCCATAAACACAATGATTTTTAGAAAAGTTTTTTATTTTATTAAATAAATTAAATTTTTTAATTAATAATGATAAAACTGTCGATTCACCTCCTGGAATAATTAATCCATTAATATTATCGAAATCTTCTTTTTTTCTAACTAAAATATTTTTCACGTTTAATCTGTCTAATATTTTAGAATGCAAAGAAAAATCACCCTGTAGAGCTAAAACACCAATTGTCATTACCATCCTCTTTTTTGAAGTAATTGATCCTCTGGAATTTCTGATATATCTAAACCATCCATTGCTTTTTTAAGTCCTGTTGAAACCTTACAAACAACATTTGCATCATCATAGAAAGTTGTAGCTTGTACAATTGCTTTAGCTGTACTTTCTGGATCATTAGATTTAAATATTCCTGAACCAACAAAAACTGATTCTGCGCCAAGCTGCATCATAAGCGAGGCATCTGCAGGCGTAGCTATCCCTCCTGCGCTAAAATTAGGCACTGGCAAACTTTTTTTCTTTTTTGTTAATAATAGCATATCATAAGAAGCATTGATTTCTTTTGAGTATGATTTAAGTTCTTTATCAGATAATGATATTGCATGATTAATTTCACTAACTATAGTTTTCATATGNGTAACTGCTTCNACTATNTTNCCAGANCCTGCTTCTCCNTTTGTTCTTATCATNGCAGCACCNTCATCNATTCTTCTTAAAGCTTCACCTAAATTNCTTGCACCACAAACAAATGGAACTTTAAAATCATGTTTATAAATATGNNTANCATTATCTGCTGGTGTTAAAACTTCACTTTCATCAATAAANTCAATTTCTAATGTTTNNAATACTTGAGCTTCAGCAAAATGTCCAATTCTACATTTTGCCATTACTGGTATNGAAACACATTNTTGTATTTCTTTTATCATNTTTGGATCNGACATTCTNGANACNCCNCCATCNGCNCTTATNTCAGAAGGAATCCTTTCTAATGCCATTACAGCACATGCACCNGCATTTTCTGCTATTTTNGCCTGNGTAGANTTAGTAACGTCCATNATAACTCCACCTTTTAACATTTCTGCNAANCCAACTTTTAANTCAAATGTATTTTTNTTCATATTATNCTATCCNATTCTTTCTATTTTATTTTTTATATTTTTAATTAAGTAATCTGGAGTAGAAGCACCTGCGCTTATCCCAACACTTTCACAATTTTCAAACCATCTTTCTTCTAAATCTTCTTCTCCTGTAACTTGNAATGTATTTCTATTTAGGTCTTTTGAAAGTGATGTTAGTCTTTTTGAGTTTGCACTCGTGAAAGATCCAATAATAATCATTATATCAACAATTTTAGCTAGATCTTTAATTTGTTCTTGATTTCTTTTAGTTGGATAACATATTGTATTTACAAATCTCAAATCAAAAATTTTTGTCATTAATATTTTAATAATTTCTTGCACATTTTCAATTGCCTGTGTTGATTGACATACAATTCCAGCTTTTCTAATTCTTTTTAAATCAAGAGCCTCTTTAGGATTTGATATTACTATAGTATTTTTAGCTTGGTCAGCTATAGCGACAACTTCATCATGTCCATGATCGCCTATAACAATAATTTTCCTACCTTCATTATAAAGATTTCTAACATCTTCATGAATTTTATGTACTAGGGGGCATGTTGCATCCTTAATACTTAAAGACATTTTTTCAGCTTCTTCCCAAATATCATTCTTAGTACCATGAGCTCTAAATAAAACAGTTCCATTATCAGGTACATCTTTCAAAGAATTTACAACCTTTGCTCCTGCATTATTTAAATCTTCAACAACTCTTTCATTATGAACGATATCACCTAACATATAAACGTTTCCTTCTTTTTTAGCAATATCATTTGCCATATTAACAGCATCTCGTACTCCAAAACAATAACCAGCATTTTTAGCAATTATAATCTTCATTTATAGCTTTGGTAATGTTATACCTGTTTGTGATTGATATTTTCCTGATTTATCCTTATAGGAAATATTACATTCCTCATCTGATTCAAAAAATATAACCTGACATAAACCTTCATTTGAATATATTTTTGCTGGTAAAGGAGTTGTATTGGAAATCTCTAAAGTAACATAACCTTCCCATTCAGGTTCAAATGGTGTTACATTAACAATTATTCCACATCTAGCATATGTCGATTTACCCAAGCAAATTGTAAGAACATTTCTTGGTATTTTAAAATATTCAATACTTCTAGCCAAAGCAAAGCTATTTGCTGGAACAACACAAACATCTCCTTTAAANTTTATAAAAGATTTATCATCAAATTTTTTAGGATCAATGACACTATTATTAATATTTGTAAAAATCTTATACTCATCAGAAACTCTAATATCATAACCATATGAAGACAATCCATATGAAATAACATCTTTTCTAATATTGTTTTCAACAAATGGTTCTATCATTCCTTCATTAGTTGACATTTTTTTTATCCATTTATCTGATTTAATTGACATCTATTTTCCTTTTTAATTTATTTAGAATTTTATCTTCAATNTCACTTCCACTTAAATTTTTAACGGTTGCTCCTGCTGCTAATGTATGTCCACCACCTCCAAATGATTTGGCAACATCATTTATGATATATTTTCCTCTGGATCTAAAATTTATTCTAAAAGAATAGTCTTGTTCAACAATGCAGTATGCAATTTGAACACCATCAATGGATCTAAAAAAATCAGTAAAACCTTCAACATGTTCATAATTAGCTCCTGCACTATCTTGAACATCCTTAGAAATAATTACACCACATACCTTATTATTAAAATTAAACTTCAAGTTTTTTATAGATTCAGATAATAGTTTTATCTGTGATAAACTTCTTCTTTCGTATATTTTTTCATATACGTTATAGGGCTTAACACCTTTTTCAAGTAAAAAAGCTGCCATGTTATGACAATCAGAATTAGTCGAATTAAATCTAAATGAACCAGTATCTGTAATTAACGCTGAATACAAAGCATCTAGAGATATATTGTTATAATTATTAAAATTACAATGTTCAAGATAAGACCATACCATATTTCCTGTTGATGCAAATTTTATATCTACTAATACTAAATCAAAAAAATCTGCTTCATAAGGATGATGATCTATAATAACTGAGAATATATTGTTTTCTTTAATTACAGAACTCAAATCATTCATTCTCTTATAATCACCTATATCAAAAGCTATAGACGTATCAGCATTTCCTATCCATTCAGAATGCTTTTTTTTATCCCAAACTTCAATGATATTTTCTGGATCTAAAAATTTTAGATAAGATGGTGTTTTAGAAGCATTTATAATTTTACAATCTATATTTAAACTTTTCAAATAATAATACATTGCTAACTCTGACCCTAATCCATCAGCATCTGGATTAACATGAGTAGTTAAAAAAATCTTCTTACTAGCTCTAATTACTTTATCTAATAAATTCCAATCAAGCATAATAAATTAAAAATAAATAAANGAGTAAATTAATAATATAGGAACAAGGAAAATAATCGACCATAACATGTAACCAAAAAAGCTTGGCATATTAATTTTATTTTCTTCTACAATTGATTTAACCATAAAATTTGGAGCATTACCTATATATGNCATAGCACCCATAAAAACAGCCCCAGCAGAAATTGCNNNCAAGGTCATTGAACCTTCGTTCATCAAATAAGTGGGATTACCACCAGCTGTATTAAAAANCACTAAATATGTTGGTGCATTATCAAGAAAGCTTGATAAACCTCCAGTAATCCAAAAATACATTATATTAATACTTTCTCCATTACTATCTGTCAACATTGAAATAACAGACTTCAAAGGCCCATTTAGGCCAGATTTTAGCATTGCAATAGCTGGAACCATGGTTATAAATATTGTTGCAAACAATTTAAATACTTCTTTTACAGGTTCCCATGTAAAATCATTTTCTCTTCTAATATTATCTGGAGTAATTTTGAGGGATATAAATGAAATAAGCAATAATGAGCATAATTGAAATAATGTTCCATAAGTCATTATGCANTCACCACCATATTCTATAAACCAATTCAATTTATCNGAAGAATCCGATTTCCAAATACCACTAATTATAACAGTTAAAATTATAAATAAAATTAATATTAGATTAGATTTACCAGAAATTTTTATATTCAATTTATTATTATGATATTTAAGATTTTCTTTTTTATATAAATAAGAATCAAGTATATAGAATATAATCAATAATGGTATAGCAATAGTAATCATAGGTAACAATAAAGTTTTAGTTGTCCAAAAAAAGTCAACACCTTTTAAAAAACCTAAAAATAATGGTGGATCACCCAATGGTGTTAGCGCTCCTCCAATATTTGAAACTAAAAATATAAAAAATACAAAAATATGAACTTTGTTTTTTCTTTCATTATTTGATTTAATTAGTGGTCTTATTAATAACATTGATGCGCCTGTAGTTCCCATCCATGATGCTAATATAGTACCTATAAATAAAATTAAAGTATTAATAATCGGCGTACCTTTCATATTGCCAGAAATCAGAACTCCTCCAGAAACAGTAAATAATGCGATTAAAATAACAATAAATGGAAGAAACTCCTTAAGATATACTTCTAATAAATAAAACTTCATTGATTCCATGCCAAAATAAGTAATAAATGAAATAATAAATGCTGAACCCCAGAAAAGAGATATTTTACCATAATTATGATGCCAATATTTCGACATAACTAATGGGAAAATTGCTATAGAAAGTAAAATACCAATAAATGGAATCAACCATAACAAACTAATATTTGAGCCATCAATATGAAGATGTTCATGTAAGTGAACACCAGGTTCTGATGCATGATAATCACCTGGTAATAAAAGCCCTAAAAAAGATAAGATTAATATATTTTTAATAACTTGCATTTATTTGAATAGAAAATAACAATATAAATTTAGTAATTTTTAACATGATTCTAACAATATTTATTGCGACTATATTTATACTATTTATTTTTTTAATAATGAGCATTGGATATTTAGTAAATAAAAAAGCTTTAAAANCGACATGTGGAACAACAGAAAATCCATGCACATGNTCTCTAATAGANAAGTATAAATGNTTGAAAAATTAAATTAGTATANATATTTATCAAAATCTTTACTNTTTAACATAGTTATTTCATTATTNTTATCTATAAATAANAANGATTCAACATTATTCATATTATTGACAAGTTCTATNCCNTNNTCNTATGGTAAAAGCATNAATATNGTAGCAATTGCATCTGCATCAATNCAGTTTTCTGTAATAACACTTGCGCTTATAATATTATTATTAATTGGCCAACCAGTTTTTGGATTAATTATATGAGGATATCGAANATCTTCATATATTAAATAGTTATTGTAATTNCCTGAAGTTGCTATAGACATATTTTTAAGATTNGTTTTAATTAAATTATTTTCATCTTTTGGATTNATAATTCCAATAATCCATTTATTTTTATTATTTTCACCAATACATTTAACNTCACCACCTATTTCAACCATAAAATCAGAAAAACCCATATTTAACAAAAGATTTGATATGGAATCAACTGCATAACCTTTAGCGATTGAATTTAAATCAATATATAGATTAGAATTNCTTAGCAATAATTCTTTTTCGTTTAATGATATGTACTTATAAGAAATATTTTNCAATAACTCATTAACCTTATTTTTATTTGGTTTTGAATTTATATTTGTTGGACCAAAACCCCATAAATCNACTAATGGAAAAACTGTTGGATCATAAAGACCATCNGATAATTGTGAATAATAAAGTGCTTTCTTTAATACAAAAGCTAAATCATCTGATAAATTAATTATTTTTGATTTAGATAAATTAATCTTACTTATTTCAGTTGAATCGCTATAAGTAGAAAAAATTGAATTTAAATCTTTCAGTTTCTCTTCTATTGACTGTTCTAGATAATTATTTTTTATATGCTTGGTACTATTAATTTTGATAGTATATGTAGTTCCCATTGTACTACCATGAACAGTAATATTATCATTTGAACAGGAATTTAATAAAAGAGAGCTAGCTATAATTAGAAAAAATAATAAAAATGAAATTATTTTATCCACCAAAATCATCAAAATCTATCATATCTTCATCAACACCAAGATCATCAAGCATTTTAGATACTGCAGAATTCATCATTGGAGGTCCACACATATAATATTCAATTTCAGTGGGATCTTCATGCTTGCTAAGATAATTATCGTGAACAATTTGGTGAATAAACCCTTTATATCCATCCCATTTATCTTCAGGCATTGGATCTGACAGAGCAACATTGTAGCTAAAATTCTTAAATTTTTGTTCAATCTTCTTAAAATGCTCATCATAAAACATTTCTCTTAGTGATCTAGCACCATACCAATAAGATACTTTTCTTCCTGTTTTCAATGTATGGAACAAATGAAATAGATGAGATCTTAGAGGAGCCATTCCAGCACCACCACCAATATAAACCATTTCTCTTTCAGTATCTTTTATAAAAAAATCACCGTATGGTCCTGAAATAGTAACCTTGTCACCAGCTTTCAAATTAAATATATATGAAGAAGCAATACCAGGAGGTGCATCCCACTTATCTGGAGGAGGATGAGCAATACGAACATTTAGCATTACAATATTTCCTTCTGCAGGATGATTAGCCATAGAATAAGCTCTAAACTCATCAGGATTTTTATTCTGGGCTTTTAAATCCCACATTTTAAATTTATCCCAGTCCTCTCTATATTCAGTTTCAACATCAAATTCAGAATATTTCAATTCATATTCAGGGATATCTATTTGGATATAACCACCTGACTCAAAATCTAAATTTTCTCCTACCGGCAATTCTAAAACTAACTCCTTAATGAAAGTAGCAACATTAAAATTGCTTTGAACTGTGCACTCCCATTTTTTAATATTGAAAATTTCATCCGGAATTTTTACCTCCATGTCGCCTTTAACTTTTACCTGGCAAGCTAATCTGTAATTATCCTTAATCTCAGATCTTGAAAAATGAGATACCTCTGTTGGCAATATATCACCACCACCACTTAATACTTGGCATTTACATTGTGAGCAAGTTCCACCACCACCACATGCTGATGGAATGAATATATTTTTATTAGAAAGAGCTGATAGCAATGACGCTCCAGGTTTTACAAGTGGAGATTTTTCATTATCACCATTAATTAATATTTTAGCATCACCTTGAGGTAAAAGTTTTTTCTCAGCAAAGCTCAAAATAACTACAAGAAGTAATATAATTATAGAAAAAACTAATACTGAAGCTATAGAAGTAGTTAATATCATAATTGAATTCCTGAAAAAGCCAAATATGCCATAGATAGTAAACCTGTTAATATCATAGTAATCCCCAATCCCTTTAATCCATCCGGAACATTTGAATACCTTAATTTAAAGCGAATTGCTGCCATTGTAACTATAGCGAGGTAAAATCCAAAACCTGAGCTTAATCCAAATACAACAGATTCACCAAATGTATAACCTCTCTCATTCATAAAGATTGATGCACCAAGTATAGAGCAATTTACAGTTATCAATGGAAGGAATATACCTAATGAATTATATAAAGTAGGACTATACTTATCAATAAACATCTCAACAAACTGAACTAAAGCTGCAATAGTAGCAATAAAACATAATATTCGTAAAAAATCTAAATTAACTTGAGATAAAGCTTCAATTCCTGTCCATGATAGTGCACCATCTTTCAATAAATAAGTATTTATAAACCAATTCAAAGGAACTGTTAAGCCGTTTACAAAAATCACTGCTTTTCCCATTCCCTTAGATGCTTCAACATTTTTAGAAATAGCCAGAAACGAGCACATACCTAAAAAATAAGCCAATAAAATATTTTCTATAAAAATTGACTTTGTAGCTAAACTCATATAATGAACAAATATATCCATGCTATTCTTCTACAAATGAAGTTAATGAACGTTGAGCCCAAATAATCAAGCCTAAAATTATAAATGCACCTGGAGCTAAAATCATCAAACCATTGTTATACACTTCAGGTAAAATTCTAAAATCAAATACTGTCCCAAAACCAAAAAGCTCTCTAAAAAAAGCAACTAAAATAAGCATCATTCCATATCCCAAACCATTCCCCAATCCATCAAGAAATGAATTCTTAACATTATTTTGCATTGCAAAACCATCAGCCCTTCCCATAACAATACAATTAGTAACTATTAAAGCAATAAATACAGATAATGATTTACTTAAATCATACATATATGCTGCCAATGCTTTATCAATTAAAGTAACAAGTGAAGAAATTACTGTCAATTGAACAATAATTCTTATACTAGATGGTATGTAATTTCTCAAAAGAGAAATAATAACGTTTGACATAGTAACAACAAATGTTAAAGCAAAAGTCATAACAAAAGCTTGTTCTAGTTTTACAGTAACAGCTAAAGCAGAACAGATACCCAAAACCTGTCTACTAATAGGATTATTATCAATAAGAGGATCTATAAATATTTTTTTATTCATCTATTATTCCTAAAATAATTTTCATATCTTAACAAATCTCTTTTCAATAATACCTCTACACCTCTACCTGTAATTGTTGCACCACTAATACCATTAACTTCATNTANATCNTCTGAATTTGCCTGACCAGCCTTTGAAACCACAATAGATTTAATATTATTATCTGAATAAATCTCTTTCCCAATAAAACTTGATTTAAACCAATCTTTAGTTATCTCAGCTCCTAAACCTGGTGTTTCACCNTGTTGATAAAATGTAATTCCTTTTACAGTAGAATAATTTTTATTGTCAATTGCAAAATAGCCGTACAAAGAAGACCATAAACCTTTTCCAGATATTGGTAAAATGAAAGAATTCATTGAATTAGATAAAAAAGCAGGAAGATATTCATTATCATTAATAAAATATCTTAATTCTCCTGTAATATTATCTTCATTTATTTCAAATAAATTATGATCAATATCTGGTAACAGATTACCATTTATATCTAAAGTTATTTCAGTAATATTTTCATTGAAAGATTCAATAATTTGATCATTTGACATAACACTTGNATTAATACCAATTGTTTGCAATAAATTTTTCTTTTTATCAAGTTGCTTATTAAAAATAGTTCTTTCTTTTAAGCCTTCTGAAAATAAAGAAAGTAATAAACTAGATACAAAAGTTAAAGATAATATAAATATATATTTATTTCTCATATAAAATCTCGCGTTTTTTAATATGATTTTGTATAACATTATAATCAAANAACGGTGCAAATGCATTAGCAAACAATATGGCTAACATCATTCCTTCAGGATAAGCAGGATTAATGCATCTAATTATAACAACCATAAAACCTATTAATAAACCATAGTACCACCTACCAATATTTGTTTGAGCACTTGATACAGGGTCAGTTGCCATAAAAACCATACCGAAAGCAAAACTTCCCATTACGAAATGATACATAGGTGTAATATCTAACATTGGNCTTGTACCTTNAATCTTACCAATTTGATTTAGCAATAGAGAAGTTATAATCATACCAATTGTTGTAGCAAGCATCGTTCTCCAACTGCCTATTTTTGTTAAAATCAAAATAAATGCACCAAATAAAACTGCTAAAGTTGAAGTTTCTCCTAAAGAACCAGGTATAAACCCAAAAAACATATCACTCCACGAATACGAAAGATTCATATTAGAAGATTGTTCTAATAACGGTGTTGCTTTCGATAGACCATCAGCAGGATAGATCCAAGGAATATTACCGGACATTTTAGATGGGTACGCAAAAAATAAAAATGCCCTTGCAGTTAAAGCAGGATTAAATATATTGTATCCAGTACCTCCAAAAATTTCTTTACCTATAACTACACCAAAAATTGTAGCTAAAGCTAACATCCACAATGGTACCGTTGGAGGCATTGTCAAAGGGATAAGAAAACCAGTTACTAAAAAGCCTTCATTAATTTCATGTTTTCTGATTACAGCAAATAACGCCTCAAACAATCCACCTACAGCAAACACAACTAAATACATAGGCAATACACGATATAAACCAAATATAAAGCAATCTATAAATGATGAAGAAATATTTTCCGGTGATTGAAGACCAACATTATAAGTTCCAAAAATAAACGAAGGCAGCAANGCCAANACAACAATAATCATTGTTCTTTTAAGATCTATCGAATCTCTTACATATGGAGCATTTAATGTCTGTGTGTTTTTTGAATATAAAAANGTATCTAAAGCATCATGTAAAGGATGAAATCTTTTAAGATTTTTACTTTCTAAAATTTTTGATTCTATATTATCAAGTATTTTTCTAATCATTACATTTCTTTTCTTATAAGCTCTAACCCATCATCAATTATTGATGAAACCTCAATTTTAGATTGACATATAAATGAACAAAGCGCAAAATCCTCCGATGAACATTCATAAATGCCTAATTTTTCCATCATTTCAATATCTTTACATAAAATACTTTTAATTAAATATTCTGGATAAATATTCATAGGTAATACTGATTCCCANTTACCCATTGGAATTATAGTTCTAACACTTCCATTTAAATGAGTATTGAGATTTGATTTATTATTAGATAAAATCTTAGATAAAAATGTTCTTGTTAAAGAATATTTTTTGATACCTGGTCTTAGCCATCCTAAAAACTCTCTCTTTTTAGACNTTTTAATAAAAGACAAAACCTCATCATAATAATCTGGTGACATGTTTGCTTCTATTTCATTTCCATTTAGAACATCACCAGATATAATTCTAGAATTCTTACTAGAAAGATTAACTATTTTTTCTATTGGCGTACCAATGATAGATTTATAATATGATTGATTTGTTATACCATTACCACCTACTGAAAAATATTTATAATTAAAATATCTTTTATTAGAAAAATAATAACCTATTCTATTTAAATCNTGCATAGATAAATACCATCTAGAATCNTCTGCATTTTTAATAGGATCAATATGGTGTATTTGNACACCAACATTTCCAGCTGGATGTAATTTATTTAAAGTATAAAAATTAACATTATTTAACATATTAAATGATGAATTATTAGAAATACCCATATTTATATCACAATCAAATATTTCTTTTAGTACATTGATACCTTTTTGTAAATAATTATCAATATTATTAAATAAAAAATCGTTATCAACTGCAAAAGGCTCAGTTGGTACTGTAGATATAAAAAATGATTTTGGTGAAGATTCTGAATTAGGAATTTTTGAAAATGGTTTTTGTCTAATCAAAGACCATAAACCAGATTCTAATAATGTTTGTGAACAAACTTTAAAATTAGATTCTATTNATGTATACTTGCCATCATTCTTAAGAACTAAAGATTTTATTGATCGCCTATTCCCATAAATAATATCTGCAACTGTACCGGAAACAGATGAAACAAACATAACTTTATTATTATTTTTATCAAAAAAAATTGGAGTTCCTACTTTAACATTATCATTAAGTTTAACTAATAATTTAGTTTTGAAAAATTTAAACCTTGATGGATGAAAAGAAACTGTATCTGGATTATCAACGTTAANTATTGAATTAATAGGATGACCAGATATTTTTAAATTGTGACCTTTATTAATAAGTATAGATTTCATTTAATTCTATTATTTCTTCTTTGTAAATGCCTTTTTTTTGCTCTTTCATACCTTCTTTTTTCATCTTTAGTTTCTGTTTTAATCTTTGGTATAGGTGAAGGTTTATTATTTTTATCTATTGCAACGAATGTTAAATAAGCAGTAGCTGTATGATTTGTTTCGCCTGTAAATGGACTTTCAGCATCTATTCTAACTCCAATTTCCATAGATGTTCTGTGAACATAATTGACTGATGATTTTAAAATTAGAATATCCCCTTTTTTCGCAGATGCTAAAAAATCTAATCGATCAACAGAGGCAGTAACAACAGGTTGTCTAGCATGTTTATATGCTGACATTGCAGCACATATATCCATCAAACACATAACTCTGCCACCATGTACATTTCCTAGAACATTAGTATCATTAGGAAGTACTAGCTCATGCATTACAACTTGAGATTCCTTAATTGATTTCTCCATTAAANATTAAACACTCCTTCAAGATATTNATATAAACCGGACCAATAGAAATAAAATAATACATTTTGCGAAGATAAAATTATAATTGACCAAAAAATAACAGGATTTGGTTTTTTATATTTTTTATTATCATCTTCAAAAAAGTACATAGCTTTAACAATTTTAAAATAATAATAAAGAGATACAACGCTATTTAATACGGCTATAATTCCAAGCCAATAAAATTCTTGATCAAAAAANAGACCTCTAAATAAATAAACTTTCCCAATAAACCCTGAAGTTGGTGGAAGACCAGCTAATGATACCATATTTAATACTGTAAAAGCAGATAAAACTGGAGTTTTAAAGGCAATTCCTTTCCAATCATCTATTGTTTGTGCTTTATAATTGTTTGACATGTAAATGACCATATAAAAAGCAGATAAATTCATAAATGAATACATAAGNAAATAAAAAGCTATNCCTGTTAAAGCAACTGGAGTTAAAGTACAAATNGCCATAAGCATAAAGCCAACATGAGATATTGTTGAATAAGCNAGCATTCGTTTAACATTCTCTTGTCTTAAAGCTANTATATTTCCAACTGTCATCGTAATGGCAGATAAAATTGCAAGNAATAATGGCCANTCTATACCNAATAATGGGGTACTAGATAAAAANTCACCTTCGTATGTAAANAGATTTAAGAAAAAGCGTAACATTAATGCAAAACCAGCTGCTTTTGGAGCAACAGATAAAAAAGCCGTTACAGTTGTAGGCGATCCTTCATAAACATCCGGAGTCCAATAATGGAATGGAACCATAGAAATTTTATATCCAAAACCTGCTAAAATCAATAAAATAGAAAATAAAACAGCAGTTGGGTTGTTTACATTTAATAAAAATGCATGTATTTCATATATATTTAAAGTTCCGGATAATCCATATAGAATACTAAAACCAAATAACATTAAACCAGAGGCAAATGATCCGAAAATCACATATTTCAAAGAGGCTTCGTTTGATTTTTTATCATTTTTTAATATNCCAGCTAAAACATAAGAAGGAATACTTACTAACTCNAAAGATAANTATATCATAATTAAATTTATTGAGTTAGTCATAAGAAACATACCTANTANTACTACAAGCAATAAAGTATTATATTCAGCTCTATACTCATCATCTAATTCTTTAGAATATTGAGAAACTAAAATTATAGAAAAGGTTGATAATAAAATTATACATTTAAAATAATAAGACACAGAATCAAATAATAGCATATCATTAAACAAATATTTAGATACACTTGTTGAACTATCTAAGAATAAAAGTAACCCTGTAAGAAAAAGTCCAAATAAAACTAAGTAATAAGTATATTTTTTAAATTCATTAAATAAATCTGAAATAATTGCAAGTAATAAAGTTATNACAATCGTAATTTCAGGAATAAAATATGNTAAGCTTTGAAAATTATTTTGCATTTACATTGCTGCCTGAAATATTGAAATTATATCTTGCACTGAGTGTTTAATCATATTTATAAGTGGCGAAGGATAAACACCAAATAAAAAGACAAAAAATGTNATTGGTAAAACTGTAATTAATTCTCTTTTTGATATATCTTTTAAGTAATCATATTTTTTATTAAAACTACCAGTNAANACTCTCTGATATGCTCTAAGAAAATAAATTGCATTTAATAAAATACCAAGGGTTCCNATAATTGTAATTGTTCTAAAAGCACTAAATCCTCCTATGAAACATAATGCTTCGCTTATAAAACCAGATAATGCAGGTAAACCTAAGCCCGCAAAAAATGCTATTATAATCAATGCATTAAAGACAGGCATTTTAGATGCTAGACCACCAAAGCCTAATTTTCCGGCCACTTCTTGATCTTTATAATTATCNGGAAANACAATCCATCTATGATGAGCNTGATCATAAAGAACACCTACTAAAATAAATAACATAGCNGTAATTGTTCCATGATTAAACATTTGCATTATAGCTCCATTTAAACCAGCNTGTGCTCCNGCNTTTGATTCACTTACAACCGAAGCCATTCCTAANATAACATAACCCATATGGCTTACAGAAGAATAAGCAACCATTTTTTTCATATCAATTTGCGCAATAGCATTAACTGCACCCCATAATATATTGATTACTCCAAGTATTGCTAAGGTATAGGCAAAATTTATTGCTTCAAATGGTAATAAAGGATAGCTAATCCTTAATAAGCCATAAGTACCCATTTTTAGTAGAACACCAGCTAAAATTACAGAAATAGCCGTTGGAGCTTCAACGTGAGCCAATGGTAACCACGTATGAAATGGAAAAACTGGAACTTTTATAGCAAAACCTATAAANAAGCCAATCCAAATTAAAAATCTAATATCTAATCCCCATAGNGTAGCATCAATCTTTGGTGCTTCAATAATAAGTGTTGTCAAACTAAAAGTATTAGGAGTNGTATAATAATAAAGCGCCAACATTGACAATAGCATAAATACAGAACCAAATAAAGTATATAAAAAGAATTTAATAGCTGCATAGTGCCTTTGAGGGCCACCCCACATTCCAATTAAAAAATACATTGGAAGNAGCATAACTTCCCANAAAATATAAAATAAGAAAAAATCTAAAGATAAAAATACGCCCATCATACCAGCATCTAATAAAAGAAAAAGAGANAANTAACCAAGTGGTCTCTTGTCAATATTCCAACTTACTATTATACATATCAANGAAAGCAATGCGGTTAATATTACCATTGGCATACTAAGACCATCTACTCCTATATAGTAAAATATATTAAAATGTTCAATCCAAGGTACATTTATAGTATATGGTGAGTTTAAAACACTAACNGATGAATCAAAGTTACAATATAACCATATTGTTAGTAACAATTGAATCCCAGTTGCACCNAAAGCGANATATTTAGATTTTGAAGAACCATATANTTTTGATACTGGNAACATCAAAATTGCCCCAAATACTGGTATAAATATTAATAATGATAAAATATAATTTTCCATAATCTCCCTAATTAAATTGTTGTATTAATAAGAATATAATTACAAGACACATAAAACCACCTAAAAGATAATTCTGAATTATCCCTGATTGAATTACCTTTAATTTTTTTGATGTGAAATTTGTCAGATGTGATGTACCATCAATTATCTTTTGATCTAGAATATTATAGTCAGCATTTCCAGATATTTTTGATATTCCCAATGTTATCCATCCCCAAGCATCAACAATTTTTTGATCATAAATATCCCAATCAAGAAAGGATGCTAATTTTGTTTGCTTCATAAAAGGTGTATATAAAATTTTATTATATATTTTATCAATATAAAATTTATTTCTTGATAAACTATAAAGCCCCAACTTATTAAATAATANNGAAATTTTTTCAGCATTTAACNTTTGCAAGTAATATATAATAATTGATAAAAGTATNCCNACAAAAGCTACAAACAANGATAAATACATAGCATCATAATGAGCTGCCTCAATACCTTTATTTACATATTTCATATTTAAAAAATTATGTGTTTTTCCATATTTATAAATTAAATNTTTGAACCATCCTGAACTTTTCAATGGATTTAAATTTANAGTGAAAGCAAAAGCTAAACTTANAGCAGACAACAATACTAGCGGTACTGTCATAGGCAAAGGAGACTCATGAATATGTTTATAAATATCTTTCTTTTTTGGTTTACCATAAAATGTTTTAAATATTAATCTAAACATATAAAAAGCTGTTATCATAGCTGCACCAAATCCAGCTATAGGAAGAAAAACTGTCCAACCATCATACTTGTAATAATAAGATAAAACAGCTGCCAATATACCATCTTTGGATAAAAAACCTGAAAAAAATGGTACCCCTCCTATTGCAAGTGTAGATATCAGCATTGCTGCATGAGTAATAGGCATCTTATCTTTTAAGCCTCCCATATTATTCATGTCTTGTGGNTCTGTATGATGATCATCTAAATGATGCAAAGAATGGTGCATTGCATGAATAACCGAGCCACTACATAAAAACAAACATGCTTTAAACATAGCATGTGTCACTAAGTGAAATAGCGCATAAACAGGTGCACCAACACCTANNGCCATNATCATATATCCTAACTGACTAATAGTNGAATATGCAAGAACAGCTTTAATATCATTTCTAGTTATTGCTGTTATAGCAGCCATAAGCGCAGTAATTGCACCAATAATAGCAATTACTGATAATGCTTCAGGTGTTAAAAAAGGGAAAATTCTAAACGTCATGTAAACACCAGCTGCAACCATTGTTGCAGCGTGTATTAATGCACTAACAGGTGTCGGGCCTTCCATTGCATCTGGAAGCCAAATATGAAGTGGAAATTGCGCAGATTTACCAACTGCACCCATAAATACTAATAATCCTGCTACAGTAAGAATACCTGTACTCATATCAGATACACCTTTAATTATATCATTGATATTAAATGAGCCTACATGAAAGTATAGTATCATAATACCAATAAACATTCCTATATCACCTACTCTATTAGTTAGGAATGCTTTATTTGCAGCAAGAGGAGGTNTATCTTTTTCAAACCAAAAACCAATAAGAAGGAAAGAACTNAAACCAACTAATTCCCAAAATACATACATCATNATAAGAGAGTCTGCTAGCACAATACCATTCATAGAAAAAATGAATATTCCAAGAAAAGCAAAATAGCGTGAATATCTTTTATCACCTTTCATATATTCTGATGAATAAAGATGAACAAGAAAGCCTATAAATGCTACAACCAGCAACATAATAGTAGTAACATTATCAACAAAATATCCAAGTGATACAGAAAAATTTCCAGTAGAAAACCACTCGAACGAATCATATAATACCCATTTAATATAAGTACCATCATTATGGTTGTATGGCTCAGCATTTAAAATTAACATTAATGCGCTTACAAGCATTAAACCAATTAGCGATAAGCCTACATAGTGAGACTTTTCTTTAAAGTATTTTCCACCAAAAATCAACAATACAAAAGAAAGAAGTGGTAAAAATAAAAATGATAATATTTGAATCGTCATATAATCCATTAACCTTTTAATTCCTTAGCTTCATCAACATTTACCGTACCAATATTTTTAAATAAATTAATAATAATTGCTAAAGCTATTGCAGCCTCAGCTGCAGCTAGAACAACAACAAAAATGCTAAAAATATGACCATCTAATATTTCAAAATTTCCAAATCTATTAAATGCTATGAAATTTATATTAGCAGAATTCAATATAAGCTCTATACCCATTAATATTGCAACTGCATTTTTTCGAGTAATTACTGCAAAAATTCCAAAAGAAAAAAGTACCGATGATACAAATAAGTATGATTCTAATGAATTCATTATTTAATTTTCTTTCTAGATAACATTGCTGCGCCAATTAATGCAGCTAGAAGCAATATAGATACAACTTCAAAGGGTAATAAATATGTCGTTAAAAGTAGCATACCAATATCATTAACTGTTGAATCCCTTGTAATTAATTCACCAGCAAACCAATTAGTATTAAAAATTATCTGCATTTGGAAAAAAAATAAAATAAGGCAAAAAATAGATGCCACTAATTGATTTTTACTGAGATTTGATAAATTAGGATCATCAATTTTATTTGTTAACATTACACCAAAAATAATTAATACTAAGATGCCTCCAACATAAATAATCACCTGAGCAGCTGCTATAAAATCAGCATACAAGAAAACATATAATCCAGCAACACCAAAAAAAGTAAATAGCAATGAAACTGCAGAGTGAACAAGATTTGGAGATACTACGACCCAAAAAGCAGATAGGATTATAAGAAATATAATAGAAAAAAATAAAATTTGTCCTAAATCTGGGATAGGAAATGGCATTATAACAATTCCTTTAACTTTTGTTCTAATTCAGGTGTATAACCATCAATTTTACTTATCTCAGCTATAACCTTATCAATTTTTACTATATCATCCTCACCTGCTCTTTTAGATTTAAAAAATACTTTCTTCGCAGGAGTTTTTAATGTCTTATCTTCTATAATGTCTAAACATTTTATATCAAGTGTATCAGAAGCTTGAACTGGAGCTGCCGCTGCTGCTGGAGCTGCTGCTGGAGCTGCTGCTGCTGGAACTGGAGACTCTATCAGTTCATTTCCTCTTAAAGTAGTTCCTTTATTGATTTTTTCTATTTTACTATTTCTCTCATCTAAATACGATTGCGCTCCAATATCAACAATTTGCTGATCAGTTACATTGGAAAACTCAAAAACTAAATCATGTTTTACATACTTGCTATACTCATAATCAATATCATGTTTAGGTTCATTAGGCCCACCAACCATATATATACACTCTTCAGGACATGGGTATACACATAGATTGCAGTACATGCATTCTGACATATCTATCGTAAATCTTGGAACAATCATTTTTTTCCTAGTATCATTTGATGTTTCTCCACAATCAAATTCAACGCCTTTCGAAGGTTTAATTGTATCAATTTTTATACAATCAACTGGACATGCTCTTTCACATTGTAGGCATCCAATACAGTCATCAATATCTACATGCAGTCTAGATCTTATAACATTATAATCCTCATGTTCAAAACCTATATTTCTATCAGGCTGAGGCCACTTTTCATTTGGATATTGTAATGTTGCAACTAAATCTTTCTTTTTTCTAAGATGCTCAAGAGTTAAACTCATTCCTGATATCATTGTTTTAACAGCATCGTATATATTTATAAAATATTGACTCATTAAATCGCCCCTACTATTAATTCCCATATCGTAACAAAAAATAAATTTGCCAATGAAAAAGGTATAAAGACTTTCCAGCATATGTACATAAGTTGATCAACTCTAAGTCTTGGAAAGGTCCACCTAAACCACATCATAACAAAAACTAAAAAAATGGCTTTAATTAATAACCAAAATATACCTATATAAAAACCATCTAAAATCAACCATGAATCAGGGAATATATTAAAGATAGTAAATGGAGATAACCAACCACCTAGAAATACAAATGACGCAACAAGTGAAACAATTAACATATTTGCATATTCGCTCATAAAAAATATTGACCATTTAAATCCAGAAAATTCCGTCATCCATCCAGCTACAAGCTCTGATTCAGCCTCAGGAATATCAAATGGAGTTCTATTTGTCTCAGCAACAACAGATATAAAAAAGATAAAAAATGCAACAAAAGTAAATGGACTATGAAAAATAAACCATCTATTATCTGCTTGCCACTGAACAATATCTGAAACTTGTAAACTTCCACAAACAATTACAACTAATAGCAGATTTAGACCAATTGGTATTTCATAACTTATAATTTGAGCTGCAGATCTCATAGCTCCGTATAATGACCATTTATTATTTGATGACCAACCTGCTAGTATTACTCCAATTACTCCAACGGAACTCATAGCAATTATATATAATATTCCAATATTAAAATCAGAAACTATTAAACCATCACTAAAAGGTATTCCAATAAAAGTTAATAATGCACCGGCAACTATTATAAATGGAGAAACTAACATTAAAACTTTATCAGCATTAGCCGGCATTATATCTTCTTTTGTTAATAGTTTAACAGTATCAGCGAAAATTTGGCCAATACCACCCCAGAATTTTTTACCGCCTTTAAATCCAAAAATACCAACTTCCATAGGTCCTAGCCTATCTTGCATAAA
>PACY01000049.1 GCA_002700405.1 Flavobacteriaceae bacterium
CACTTCAAAATAAATATAAAAATGCAAAGATTATTACTATGGGAGATTTTAATGATGACCCACACGATGATAGTATGAAAAAGGTTTTAAATGCTAAAAAAAATATTAAGGATGTTAAAGTAAACGGAATATATAATCCTTTTGAAACTATTTTAAATGATGATGGAATTGGGTCAAATGCATATAGAGATGTATGGCAATTGTTTGATCAAATATTAATAACCGCTCCATTCTTAAATAAAAAATATGACAGTTATCAATTTTATAAGGCTGGAGTATTTAATAAATCATATCTAATTAATAAAGCTGGAAGATATAAAGGCTACCCATTTAGAAGTTTTTCTTGGGGAAGTTTTACTGGTGGATATAGTGATCATTTACCTTCATATATTTATTTAATAAAAGAAATTAAAGATTAACGTCAATAAAAAAGCCCACTTAAAAAGTGGGCTTTTTTTATATATATAATTAAGATATTAGAACTTGTATCTTAAACCAACATTCCATGTTCTGCCCATTCCAAAGTATCCTTGGTTTGCTGTATCAATTCCGTCATATAAAACCCCAGTTCCATCACCAGCAGCGATATTAGTTCTTAATTCATTTATATAAACATTATCCATAACATTATTAACGTTTAGTCTAATATTTAATGAATTACCATCTTCGCCTACATACATTTTATAAGACATCCCCATATCAACTACATGATAACTAGGAACTTTTAGATTTTCCTTTACAGCTCCTACATCAGCATAAAGATTGTCATAAAATCTTATATCTGAATCCATAGATAATCTTTCAGCTAACTGAAGATCAATACCTAACCCTGCTGTAAACTGAGCAGCATCACCTACTTTTCCTCCATCTACATCTGCTTCACTTGTGCTAATAACATTTTGATCTTCATCTACTACTCTATTAACTACACTACCTTGATATACCCAATCACCAACTGAAACAAATCCTTTAAGATCATATGGCATATCAGGTTGAGGCTTCCATTTAAAATCCCATTCAACACCTTGATGTAATTGCTCTACACCTTCATTGGTTGTAAATGTAACAACATCGTCTTGAACATTAAATGAAGTAACTACTCTATCTGCCCATGATGTTCTGTACAAATTAACATTAGTAGAGAAATTTGGGCTTGAATAACTATAACCTGCTTCAAGACCAATTACTGTCTCATTTGTCGTCAAAGGATTAACTTGATTAGTATAGTTCAAGTAAATGTTATCATGATATGGCTGACGAGAATAATACCCAGCATTTACAAAAACTTTTCCATCTGCACCAAGATCCCATCCAGCACCTGCTTTCGCGTTATATCCAACGTTATCTACTTTTTCTGAATCAACACCATCAGTAATTCCCCCTGGAACAGGTGTTCCAGTAGCTTGAGATGAAGTTCCATCGATTAATGTCTGATCAGCATATTGATAATGATCAAATCTCTGATGTGATTGACTAGAAACTGCTCCTTGAAAGAATGTTGAAAAATTATCAGAAGTATATTCTAACTGAGTAAATATCCCAGCATAAGAAATTCTTTCATCATTACTATAAGCAATTTTCTCATCTTGATCAAAACTAGCAAATGTAGCTGACCAAGGGTTGGCAGCCATATCTCTAGTTGTAATTACATTCTTATATGTTCCCCAAGAACCATAATGCTGATGATTATTGTTTTGATCTCTTAATTTAATGTTCTCCTGCCAAGAAGTTAATCCATGGAAATTCTCTACAACTCTAAAGTGTTCTCCATAATAAGTTCTTAAGTCAGCACCAACATTAAGTGTAAGATTATCATTGATCGTTTTTTCATATTTCATAACTAATCCTAACCAGTTATGCATATTCATAGATGCTCTTGTAACATATCCGCCTTCTGCAGCATAGTTACCACCAGCCCCTGAAGTAGATAAATTATATCCGTAAATTGCATCATAATCTATATTACCACGATCATTTCTAATTCTTTGACCTCTACCTCCAGTACCTCCACCGTTACCAGTTGAAGCATATGCTACTGTAGATAAGCTTGAAGAATCATCGATCTCCCAATCCCAGTTTAAGTTAAATACTGGCTTGTGATAAAAGTTTCTTCTTTCAGTCATATATGTGTCTCCGTACATACCCCAGTTATTGTTGTATTTTCTACCATACTCTAAATAGCTGTCAATACTTTTTCCAAAGTTTTGATCATGCCATTGTGGAGCACCAGTCATTAGAAAATTTAAACTGTGCTTGTCATTAACGTCATATCCAACAGATAGGAAATAAGTTTGTCCTTGCCCCATTGTTCCTTCATTGTAACCATCACCTTGCCAGTGACTCATTAAGAAACTAGTAGCCCATTTACCTTTTTTACCGGTATCATAAGAGTATGTGGCTTTTAGGTAATTGTCATTAGCAAAACCTGCATAAGCAAATCCTCCTTCTCTCTTGTCTGTTGACTTCATAACAAAGTTAACAGTACCACCAACAGAAGAAATAGCTAATTTAGAAGCTCCTAACCCTCTTTGAATTTGAACCACACTAGCAACGTCATTCATTCCAGACCAGTTTGACCAATACATTTTACCATCTTCCATACCATTGATCGGTTGACCATTAAGCATGTAAGCTGTGTTGTCTTGCTCAAATCCACGAACTGCAATTCTTGTGTCACCAAAACCACCACCTTGACCTGCAACATATACAGAAGGGGTGTTAACAAGAGTCATTGTGATATCTTGCGTCCCTATCTTTTTCTGAATTTCGCTACCCTTAATTGTAGAAGTAGCTACAGGAGTGTTTCTGTCTTCAGCAAGGTCAATAACCCCGCCTCCGATTAAAACGACTTCCTCTAATTCTTGAAGATCTAATGAATCATTATCATCTTCTTGAGATACAATTGCCAAAGAAAAAAGAAAAGCTAAGGCAACCAATAAATTTTGAGTAATTTTTTTCATAATTTACTTTTAGTTTAGTTGTTTATAGTGCAAAAATAGTTATTATTAATTAAATATCGATATTGATAGGTTAATTAATTATGAATACAATTATTAACAAATTTTACTCTAATAGTAGGGTTCAAAAACTATATAAGATAATATTAATGTGTTGAGATGGAATATAATGGAGATAAACTATATCAATATTTGGCTGTATCGCTCTGTCTATCGTATTTTTCAAAGACACATACAAACTCCATAGCCTCATTGTTATTGTTTATTACCCTATGAAATTTACCTTGAGGGATTAATACTACATCATCTGCTTTTACTGGGAACTCTTCCTCTCCTAAAACCATTATACCATCTCCTTTAGTGAAAAAATATACTTCTTCAAGTTCATCATGTAAATGGCCTCTAGTAGATTGGTTAGGTTTTAGAGTAGTTTTTGACAAAGTCATATGGTCAAGTAAATTATTATCTTCTAAAACATAAGTCTCATTGTCCTTAGTGATTTCTCCTCCTATATCATTTGTGTTTACTTTCATTTTATTTGATTTGATTTAATTCAGTTTTCAAAGGTAAAATATAATTATCAAAATTAGCTTTTAAATTTTTAGAAACTGGTTGGCCAGGAGGTAATTTTTGTTTAAATGGGTCTACCTGTCTATTATTCTTCCAAAATCTATAACATACATGTGGCCCTGAGGTATTCCCTGTCATACCAACTCGGCCAATTACATCTCCTTGTTTTACATAAGCTCCTTTCTTTATTCTTCCATTTTTCTGCATATGCAGATATTGTGTTGAATATTTATTGTTATGCTGAATTTTAACATAATATCCATTTCCTCTAGTATATGAAGATTTTACTACTCTTCCATCAGCCGTAGCCATTATTGGAGTCCCAACTGGAGCTGCAAAATCTGTTCCCTTATGAGGTCTAACTTTATTGCCATAATATGCTATTCTTCTCTTTAAATTATATCGTGAAGAAATATTGCTAAATCTAAGGGGGGATTTTAAAAAAGTTCTTTGTAAGCTATTCCCATTATCATCATAAAATTCTGGATTTACTTTAAGTGAATCTGTAATAAAATGAAATGCATATATTTCTTCACGATTATGTTCAAAATACGCTGCATCAATACTTTTAATACCTACTAGCAATGTGTCTTCAATATATCTTTCATTATATATAATCTTAAATCTATCTCCCTGTTGTAATCTAGAAAAATCAATTGTCCATGCATAAATATCAGAAAGCTGATTAATTAATTCCCAGGGCAATCCCTGTTGATCCATTGTTTCAGATAAACTACTATTTATACTTCCAGAGGTTGTTTTCCTTACAATTTTAAAAGGCTTTTTCTTATTATAAGCAACTATGGAATCAAAATTGGCGAAATCTATAACAACATAATTTAATTTATTGGGCTGATAAATAAAATATAGTGGCTGTTCTAAGGAATCTTTAGTAGATAAAATAGTATACGGTTTTCCTGCAGTTAGCCATCGAATATCAAATGAATCTTTTATAGTTTGAACTATTTTATATATTTGAGGATAAGACAATTTTTTATTAATTAGTATTTCACCAAAACTATCTCCAGACCTTATTGTATCGCGGGAAACTTTATAATTATCTATTTCAAATCCAAATTCAATTTTTGGTTGTTTCTCTTCTGTAGTATTAAAATCAAAAACACATGACTGAATTAAAATAATAAACAGAAAATATTTTAAAATATAAGATCTAATTATCATAAAAATTGAATTTCAAATGAATTATTTAAACTTTTAAATGACTGTAAATCAACTCTAATTGATCCGACTGCTAAATCTGCTTTAATTTTAACAGGGACTCTATTTTTATCAGCCGTTACCCATATTGTTAAACTTTCTTTTTCTTTAAATATTCTGCCAGAACTAACGTAAGGTTTTATTTTTAAACATTTTATTTTACCAAATTTAGTATTAATGATTTCAGTTAACAAATACTTCATCTTCATTTCATTGTTTTGATTGTCAAAAAAAGTATTTATTGTAATCTCATTATTGTTGTCAAGGTTCTTTAAATCAAAATTTTTTCTTAAATGATATATAATCGAAATCAAATCATGTGAATTAAATTTAATATTAGCCTCTTGTATTTTGTTAGTTTTCTTATTATTAATTACTGCTTTCTTAAGTTCATGATCAAAATAAATTAATAGATTTTTTGTATAACCTCCTTCACTAATTTTTCTAATAAATTTGTAAGGACGAGTATCTCTTACATCAAAATAACTTTCATATCTATCATTAACTTTAAAAAACCAGTTTATTGGCCCAATTGTTCGACCAATAGCAACTGCATGAAATAATTCCTTGTTGTCTATTGTATCTTTATTAAGCTGCATTGTAGCTTCTCCAGCCTTTAACCAACCACTATATGATATTTTGTATTTTAACCATTCTCCAGATTTAAATGGCTGATGTTCTTGAGAATTAGTCAGATTAAAACTAATTATCAAGAAAAATAAAATTGTCCCTTTAATGTTCATCAAAGAAATTGAATAATTCTCAAAAATAATAAAATAGAATTTTAAAATTATCTAGACTTATAATAATTGTAAATTAATAATGCTCTAGAATTTCCAACAACTTTTTTAAGATCCTGCAGCTTTGCATATGAAATTCCTTTATTGGATTTAAATTGATTTAATAAATCTATAATTGTTTTTTCCCCAATCCCTTTTATTTGATCTAATTCATTTCTCATAAGACTATTAGCTCGCTTATTCCTGTGATGTTTTAAGCTAAACCGATGAGCCTCATTTCTTAATTGTTGAATTAATTTAAGTGTCTCTGATCTCTTATTTAAATATAAAGGCGTAGAATCATTAGCAAAATATATTTCTTCTAATCTTTTTGCAATTCCTATTAAAACTATTTTTTTTTCTAATTTCAATTTCATTAATGCATCTAGTGCAGAAGAAAGCTGTCCCTTTCCGCCATCTATAATAACTAATTCAGGCAATGGCTTTTTTTCTTTTAATAGTCTTGAATACCTTCTATAAACTACTTCTTGCATCATTGCATAATCATTTGACCCAATAACTTGCTTTATATTAAAATGCCTGTACTCTTTTTTATTTGGCCTGGCATTTTTAAAAACTACACACGCTGAGGTAGAATTAGTGCCATGTAAATTTGAATTGTCAAAACACTCAATATGAGAAGGTTGTTTTTTTAATCTTAAATCTATTTTTACTTGCTTTAAAATTCTTTTGTAGTGTGATTGGGGATCTATGTGTTTCCTTTGTTTAAGCTGATTAATTCTAAAATGCTTAACATTTTTTAAAGACAAATCAACAATATGTCTTTTATCTCCACTTTTTGGTAAAAATATCTTTATACCTTTTTCTACATTGATACTAATATTAGTATAAATTTCATTTGATTTAGAATTGAATTTTGACCTAATATTAAAAATGCCTAATTCTAATATTTGATTGTCATCCTCATCTAATTTTTTCTTTATCTCAGTGTTATATGATCTTACTATACACCCATAGGAAATTTGTAAAAAATTAATATATGCATAATCATTTTCAGAAATAATTGTAAAAACATCAACGTTATTTATTTTTGGATTAACTATTGTAGATTTAGATTGATAATTTTCTAATGCAACTATTTTCTCTTTAATTTCTTGAGCTTTTTCAAAATGCATGTTATTTGAAAATTGCCTCATTTTTTGCTTCATCTCAATTTTAAATTGACTAAATTTTCCTTTAAGAATTTCTTTAACTGAGTCAATNTTTTGCAGATATTGATCTTCNGTTATCTTAAGCTCATTTGATTTTACGACATCTCCTATATTAAAACCAAGAATTATTGAATGTCCATTTCTTCTAAATAATCTTAGAGATANCTCATCTTTTGTNTTGTTTATTTTTTTNTCTGTTAGATTATAATTACTTAGTCTTATNGGAAATAAATTAGTTATTAAGTCAATTAAAACATTCACGGTTTTNATTGAAGTNAATGGNCCATAGTATTCAGATCCGTCATCTAATAACTTTCTNGTTATAAACAATCTTGGGAATCTTTCATTTTTAATACATATCCAAGGATAAGATTTTCCNTCTTTTAATTGAATATTATATTTGGGTTTNTGCTTTTTAATTAAATTATTTTCTAATAATAAAGCATCTGANTCANTCTTTACAATTATATGATTTATAAAANATATATTAGAAATTAATTTAGCGGTTTTNCCTGTATGNGCTTGGCTAGAAAAATATGAACTTACTCTTTTTTTTAAATTTTTAGCTTTTCCTATATAAATGATNTTGTTTTTTGAGTCTAAAAATTGATATACNCCNGGATTATTTGGAAGGTCTTTAGAAATAATTTTTAAACTCTTAACATCCATTGATAAAGGATTATTAGAGATGCANGCTAACTATTTTTGCATATTTTTAGCTGCAATACTTAAAGTAGCATGTGGTACTAATTTGAGNCTCCTCTTACTAATTAATTTTCCTGTAACTCTACATACACCATAGGTCTTGTTTTCAATTCTGATTAATGCAGTTTTTAAATCCCTGATGAATTTTTCTTGCCTTAATGCAAGTTGTGAATTAGATTCTTTACTCATAACAGAACTCCCTTCATCAAAGGCTTTAAAAGTGGGTGCTGTATCTTCCGTGCCATTATTATGATCATTCATATATGCNCTTCTTATTAACTCAAGATCATGCTTTGCTTTGTCAATTTTATCTAAAATTAATTTTCTGAATCTTTCTAAATCCTTATCAGAATATCTTGTGCTTTTTANTNCCATANTTTNATTCTTTAATTAAAAAAATTTTTGTTTTAATCTTATCAAATTCAACTTCTATTCCTTTGTCTAAATTNTTTTTCAATTCAATANAATTTGCTAATGTTTCAGATTTTATATAATCAATATTNTTATTTATTGCTCTGGATANTNTTTCATCCTGGAGTATNAAAATTTTAATTCTATCAGTNACCTCAAANCCAGATTCTTTTCTAATAGTTTGNACTCTNCTAACTATTTCTCTAGATATGCCTTCATNAATCAAANCATCATTTATAGTAATATCTAATGCTACAGTTATACTTCCTTCATGCGCNACCANCCATCCTTCAATATCATTTGATAANATTTCAAAATCNGTNATATCGAAAGTAACATTTTTTTTGTTAATTATTAAATCTATTTTAGANCTAGTTTCTAANTCTTGAATTTGTTCTGAAGTTAAATTTTTAACAACAGNGGCAATTTCTTTCATTTCAGNGCCAAATCTAGGGCCTAAAGTTTTAAAATTTGGTTTTACTTCTTTTATTANTAAATCTGAATNNCCTTCTATAAATTCAATATTTTTGACATTTACTTCTCTTTTTATCAATTCTGATACTGCTTCAATTTGNNTCTTTTGNTCNTTNTTNTTTACNGGNACCATTATTTTATTTAATGGCTGTCTTACTTTTATNTTTTNCTTTGCTCTTAAAGATANTGTAAGAGATGAAATTCTTTGAGCATAGTTTATTTTATCNTCCAATTTTAAATCTATCAATGATGAATTTGNTTTAGGNAANGAATCTAAATGAACACTNNNTTNNTTATTANAAGCTATNTTTTTAGTCAANTCTTGATAAAGTTTNTCCATAAAAAANGGNGCNATTGGAGCNGAAATTTTAGAGATGTTCANNAANACTGTAAATAAAGTTTGGTATGCTGAAATTTTATCTAACTCATAATCTCCTTTCCAAAATCTTCTTCTACTTAANCTAACATACCANTTGCTTAAATATTCTATAACNAATTNTGAGATTNCTCTTGCTGCTTTTGTNGGCTCATAATCATTNTAATNATCATCTNNNTTTGNAATTAANGAATTTAATTCTGATAGAATCCATCTATCTATTTCTGGTCTNTCANTATGNTCTANATCNTTTTCATTATAACTAAATCCATCAATATTTGCATACAATGAAAAGAATGAATANGTATTATATAANGTNCCTAAGAATTTNCTNCTAACCTCNTCAANCCCATCTANATCAAATTTTAAATTATCCCANGGATTTGAATTTGATATCATATACCATCTNGTNGCATCTGCTCCATAATTCTCCAATGTTTTAAATGGATCAACTGNATTGCCTAATCTTTTTGACATTTTTTGACCATTCTTATCCAAAACAAGGCCNTTTGANANTACATTTTTATATGCATTAGAGTTAAANACNAAAGAACTAATTGCATGAAGNGTATAAAACCAGCCNCTAGTTTGATCAACTCCCTCAGCAATAAAATCTGCNGGATAAAATTTATTTTTATCAATTAGATCTTTNTTTTCAAAAGGATAATGCCATTGNGCATANGGCATACTNCCTGAATCAAACCATACATCAATTAGATCTGTTTCNCGATACATTTTATNTCCACTTTTNGAAACTAAAATGATTTTATCTACTACATTTTTNTGTANATCTATCTTATTNTAATTTTCNTCTGAATAATTTTCTGGCTCAAAATCTGAAAAAAGATCTTTTGACATAAANCCNNTTTTAANAGANTTNTCNATTTCTTTTTTTAANTCTTTNAATGANCCTATACATATTTCTTCAGANCCATTTTCAGTTCTCCAAATAGGTAATGGAATTCCCCAAAATCTTGATCTTGATAANTTCCANTCATTAACATTTTCTANCCATTTGCCAAANCTGCCTTNNCCAGTTGATNTTGGTNTCCAATTTATTTCTTTNTTTANGNNNACCATTGAATNNCTAATTTTNGAAGTCTTAATAAACCAAGAATCTATTGGATAATATAGNATTGGNTTNTCTGTNCTCCAGCAATTAGGATAACTATGCTTATACTTTTCAACCTTGAAAGCTCTNTTAGCTTTCTTTAANATAATTGCAATCTCAACATCAACTGATTTTTCNGGGATTTTATCATCATTATAATATTCGTTTTTTACNTACTTTCCTGCAAGCTCCTTCATTTCAGGTCTAAATCTTCCTTGCANATCAACTAGAGGCACTAAATCTCCATCNCTATTTTTAATTAACATTGGTGGAATTTGAGGATTGGCTTGTTTTGCTACTAGGGCATCATCTGCNCCAAAAGTTGGNGCCGTATGAACTATCCCNGTACCNTCGCTTGTTGTAACAAAATCTCCATGAATAATTCTAAATGCATTTTCAGGATTTTCAGCAGGNAAAGTATANCTTAACAATTGCTCATATTTGATNTTTAATANTTCTTTTCCNAAAAAATTATTAGCAATGTAGAAAGGTATTTTTTTAGATTTNGATTCAAAATNCNANAAATCTGACTCATTNGTNATTTCAAAATAATTTCCAGAAAANAATTTATGNATTAAATCTGTTGCNAAAATTACCTGAATAGNTTTAAATGTATATTGATTAAANGTTTTAATNAAAGTGTAATCAATNTTTGAGCCAATNGTCAAAGCAGTATTNCTTGGCANTGTCCAAGGAGTAGTTGTCCAAGCTAATACAAAAACATCTTCTCCNTTGTTCAAAAANTCNGGAAGATTATTNTTTTTAATTTTAAACTGTGCAGTTACNGAAGTATCTGTAACATCCTGATATGTTCCAGGCTGATTTAATTCATGNGAGCTNATTGCAGTNCCTGCCTTAGGNGAATAAGGTTGAANGGTNTAGCCTTTATACATTAAATCTTTATTATANATCTGTTTTAACAGCCACCAAACACTTTCCATNTATTTTGAAGTATANGTTATNTATGGATCTTCCATATCTACCCAATANCCCATCTGTTTAGTAAGATCATTCCATATATNNGTATANTTCATTACAGCTTCCTTGCAGGCTTTATTATAATCTTCAANNCTNATTTTTTNCCCAATATCTTCTTTAGAAATGCCTAAACTATTTTCAACACCTAGCTCAACTGGNAATCCATGAGTATCCCANCCNGCTTTNCTTTTTACCTGAAATCCTTTCATNGTTTTANATCTTAAAAANATNTCTTTAATTGTTCTGGCTAAAACATGNTGAATTCCTGGNAATCCATTTGCTGAGGGAGGNCCTTCNTAAAAAATATATGGNGTTTTGCCATCTGCATCAGAAACAGACTTATTAAAAANATCATGNTCTTCCCAATAAGATANAATCTCCTGGCTTATCTTNGATAAATCTAATTTTTTNTATTCTGGAAAAANCATATTGTTTATTTGATTTNAATCAGTGTCTGAAAATAGTAAATTTAGTTAAACTAATTTAGTTTTATTCACTAAAGATTATAAGAATTTATTATGTAATATGNTCAACTAATTCATCTATTTTTGAAAGTGAGACTATATTAATTTTCTTAGATGTTAGTTTATCGCTGTGTTTTGAGATAAATATTTTTGAGAATCCTAATTTTTCCGCTTCCTTGATTCTTTGCTCGATTCTTTGGACAGGTCTTATTTCTCCCGACAATCCTATCTCAGCTGCAAAACAATAATCTTCAGGAATTTTAATTTCATTATTTGATGATAATATCGCTGATACAATTGCCATATCTATTGCAGTATCTTCGACTTTAATTCCTCCAGTTATATTTAAAAATATATCCTTCATTCCTAATTTAAATCCAACTCTTTTTTCTAATACAGCTAATAACATGTTTAGCCTTTTTGAATTAAACCCAGTGCAACTTCTTTGAGGGGTTCCATAAACTGCAGAGCTAACCAATGCTTGAACCTCAATCATAAATGGACGTGAGCCTTCTATTGCAGCAGAAATTGCACTTCCACTTAGCTTTTGATTGGAATTACTTATTAGTATTTCTGAAGGGTTTTTTATTTCTTTTAGCCCTTCATTTAGCATTTCATAAATGCCTATTTCATTAGTTGATCCAAATCTGTTTTTTTTAGCTCTAAGTATTCTGTAAAAATGATTTCTATCTCCCTCAAATTGAAGAACAGTATCTACCATATGTTCTAGTATTTTAGGGCCTGCAATATGACCTTCTTTGTTAATATGTCCTATAATTAAAACAGGGATTGAAGTTGATTTTGCAAAACTTATTAATTCAGCAGTACATGTTCTTAACTGAGTTATGCTGCCAGAAGATGCATCAGCTAATTGTGAGCTTAATGTCTGAATTGAATCTATTATTAATACCTGTGGATTAATTTTCTTTACTTGATTAAAAATATTTTCAATTTTATTTTCGGTAAGAATATAGCAATTATCATTGTTGTAATTAATTCGATCTGCACGCATTTTAATTTGCGCCTCGCTTTCCTCACCTGATACATACAGAACTTTGTGAGATAACATTAGAGATAATTGAAGGAATAATGTACTCTTCCCTATGCCTGGCTCTCCTCCAAGTAAAACAAGTGACCCTGGAACAATTCCTCCTCCAATTACTCTGTCAAATTCATTATCTTTTGTTATAATTCTATATTGATCATTAATTTCTATACTACCAATTTTTTGAGGATTAGAGTTAGTATTATTTATTGAATTATATGACCCTTCTTTATTTCTCTTAGATGTATTTAATATCTCTTCTTCAATACTATTCCATTCTTGACATTTATTGCATTGCCCTTGCCATTTTGAATATTGGGATCCACATTCTTTACAATAAAAGGTTGTTTTAATTTTACTCATAATTAATAACCATAATAATCAGCTATTTCATCAGCTCTTTGCAGAAGATATTCTTTTGTTATTCCAGCAATATCATCCATATTATATGCTGACCTATAAATATGCATAGCTTTTTCTGCATCACCAGTTTCTTCATAAAATCTACCCATGTAATAACTTGGCAAAATTGTCTCCCTATATTTGTTAGTAGCTAGCTTTGCTAAATCCTTAAAAAAATGAAATTTTTCTATTTCATCTATACATTGTTCAATAGCTATAAAATCATTAATTGACATTTCTTTATTTACTCCAAAATAGTCTTCAATTTTTTCGTATTTATCTATAAGATATTTTACTGGAGATGTTTTTAATCTTAAAATTATTGAATCATATTCAGTCCTATTTATGTCCTTAAATATGGAGAACATATCCTCAATTGAGTGAGGAATAGTATAGGCTGGGAGCGTGTAATGAGATGGCCTTTCTAAATTTTGAAATTTGTAATGAATGTTGTCTCTGTCTAACGAATCAAGTGTTTGATTAAAATTTAATACATCGTCAGAAATTGACTGAAAATCTTCACCCGATGTACTTAAATAGTAGTATATATTTTCGTTAGAATACATTAAATATTCTGAAACATATTCCTTCATTTTATCTGTATATTTTGGACTAACAACTATATAGCCATTCATTATTGGAACTTTTTTTATCAAGAAAAAATTAATAAAATTTGCTGTTCTTTCATGGCCAACAGCAACTCTAAAATTAGTAGTTCTATATTTTTGGTTTATATAGGGCAATAGCTCCTGTGTTACAAATTCAAAAAAATTGGCAGTAGTTGAAATAGGGGTAAAATTTATATTATCTAAAACACTTGTATCATTATATCGAGAGTCAATTTGATTTATTCCTACAACAATTGCTTCGGGAATATCACCCCAAAAAGACATGTAATCAACATTTCCAGAAACTACTTCAAATAAATAATCTCCATCGAATACAATAAATAATGGATATCTTTTTTCATTATCCAAATCATAATCTCTTGGTAATTGAATTGTGATTTCCCTGTCTGAATTTAATTTAGCAGAATAGATTTTATCATAAATATTTTTATTTCTTATGCTGTCAGAATCTTGTGCTAGTAAAGAAAATGATGAAAGACAAAATATAAATAATAATAAATGACGCATGCTAGTGTTTTTTATCATTAACAAAAGGTAATATAATTAAAGATAAACCTCCAAAAATTATTATCATTAATGTCTGTGAAGTCCACATTATCCATCCAAATGACAAACTTGAGACAGAGCTTATCCCAAACCAACTAAAAGATATTTGAACAGCAAGAGGATAAGCACCAATTCCGCCAGGAGTAAACATGATGGTTAAGCTTGCCAAAATAAATGAAATTAAAATTATTGGAAATGACAAATCTGGCAACTCAGCTACTGCTTTAGTAGTCACTAAAAACATTAATACGTACATCAACCAAATGAATATGCTGTGAAAAATAAAAAGCCATTTATTTTCAAGTTTAAAAATTATCATAAATCCCTCATACAGACCTTTGAAAAAATCTTGCAATTTATAGATTATTGGTATTGAATTATTCTTTTTTCTTAAAATAAAAAATAAAATACTAGCTAATATTATAGCGATCAGAAATAATATTTTTATGTTAACAAAGCTACTTGCCTCTAATAATTTTTCTGATATAAGTTCATAATTAATAAATAGTCCAATTATTATTAATATCGTAATGCACAAAAGATCTACTGCTCTCTCCGCTACAATAGTCCCAAGGCCTTTTTCTAAAGGAATTTGCTCATACTTGTAAGCAATAGTTCCTCTAGCAACATCTCCAGCTCTAGGAATTGTATAATTTATTAGATAGCCAGAAAAAACAGCTAAAACACTATTTAAAAAACTGATATTGTATCCTAGAGGTTTTAATAAATATTTCCAACGATAAGATCTAGAAACATGACTTAGCCCTCCTAAGACCACTCCAAAAAACACCCAACTATATTGTGCATTAGCAAATGATTGAATTATAGAATTAATATCACCTTGACTAAGGGTAGTAGTAGAGTAATAAATACAAGCGAGCCCTATTGAAATAGGTATAATTGATTTTAGATATTTCAAAATATTTACTTTCAACTTATTAATTTAATGCAATATTATCTATTAGTCTTACCCCCTGTAATTTAACTGCTATAAATGCTCTATATTTTTTATCAATTGTTTTTTTATTAACAGGAATTAAAAATTCTGATTCTGCAATAGTAAAATATTCTAATTCTATATCGTCTATATTATCAAAAAAATTGTTCACATAATTATATATATCATCAAAATTCATAGAATTAAAATTGATTCTAGCATAGTTAATAGCTTCAAATATTTTGCATGCAAATTTTCTATAAGGTTCAGTTATCTTTGAATTTCTAGAGCTTAGTGCTAATCCGTCCTCTTCTCTTATAGTATCACAACCAATGATATTTGCAGAAATATTATTATCAATAACTAATTGTTGAATAATCCTTAATTGCTGATAATCTTTTTCTCCAAAATAGGCATTATTTGGTTTTATAATATCTAATAGATGACTAACTACAGTAGCCACACCATTAAAATGTCCTCTTCTGTATTTGCCTTCCATAAATTTATCTAAGCCTTGAAAATTGAATTTTTTAACAGATAAATTCTTATCATAAATCTCACTAATTTCAGGCGCAAAAACAATAATGTCCCTTGATACAGAATCTAAATACTGGCAGTCTTTTGTTAAGTTTTTAGGATAAGAGATTAGATCTTTTTTGTCATTAAATTGAGTGGGATTTATAAAAATACTTACAATTGTATAGTCATTTTCTTTTATAGATCTCTTTACTAATGACAAATGGCCTGCATGCAACGCTCCCATTGTTGGGACTAATCCAATTTTAAAATTGTTTTTCTTTAGATCACCTCTCCTGATAGCTAAATCAGATTTTTTTCTAAATAGTATCATTTTAATAAAAATTTAACACCTTGTAAACTTAATACATTGCAATTAATCTGCATAATTTTTGTAATTTTGCTTCCTTTTAAGGGCCACTTTCAAATTTAGGGATTATGAAAAACAAAAAGATTTTATATGTATCATCTGAAGTAGTTCCCTATTTACCAGAAACAGAAATCTCATCAATGTCTTTTGAAATCCCTCGAATGGTCAATAAACAAGGGGGGCAAATTAGGATTTTCATGCCCAAATATGGGAGTATTAACGAAAGAAGACATCAACTTCATGAAGTTATAAGATTGTCTGGGTTAAATTTAGTAATTAATGATCTTGACATGCCACTAATTATTAAGGTAGCCTCTATTCCTAAAGAAAGAATACAAGTTTATTTTATTGATAATGAGGACTATTTTAAAAGGAAAGCAACATTTACTGATGAAAATGGAAAGTTATTTAACGATAACGATGAGCGTGCAATATTTTTTGCCAAGGGTGTAATCGAAACCATAAAGAGACTTAATTGGCCTCCAGATATAATTCATGTACATGGATGGCTCTCATCATTCTTCCCTTTATATCTTAAAGAAATGTATAAAGATGAGCCAATTTTTCAAAATAGTAAGGTTATTACATCTGTTTATGGCACAGGATTTGCTGGTTCATTAAACAAGAAATTATTTGATAAAATAATGTTTGATGAAATTGGGAAAAATAAAATTGCCGATATTAAGAATCCTAACTATAATAATCTCATGAAAACCGCTATTGATTTCTCTGATGCACTTATAGTGGGTTCAGAAAAAATACCAAAAGAGCTTCAAGATTACTTAGACAAATGCAAAAAACCTGTATTAGGTTATCAATCCAAAGATTCATTTATTGAAGAGTACACAGAATTTTATAATAAATTGTTGAATTAAAGTTTAAATAATAATGAAGAGTTTTTCAAGGAAAATTTATTTATCTGTAATTTGTTTCACATTGCTATCAATTCAATCTTGTGAAAAAGATTTTACTAGTCTTGAATCTGATGTAATTAATTCAGATAATGCAATTAATTTTGAAACTAAATCAATTGAATATCCAATTGTAACTAGTTCAAAAAGTGTTGATCCAGTTCAATCAAACAATTTGCCTTCATTTCTTCTTGGATATAATAATCATGCGATATATGGTGAATCTACTTCAAGCTTTATAGGGCAAATGGTTCCAGATCAATATTCCCCTGACTTTGGTGAAAATGCTGTGCTTGATTCAGTCATACTAACTATCCCTTATTTTAGCCGAGGTGTAGAGACCAGTGAGGAGGAGGATATTACATATGAAATTGATTCAGTTTATGGAGATGCCCCTATCAAAATTTCTGTTTATAGAAATAATTTCTTCTTAAGATCCTTTGATCCATATGGGGAATTTGATGATACTCAAAAATATTATTCTAATGGTTCATTATCTGATATAGAATCAATTAGTCAAGGTCAATTAGAAGGGGATCTTCTATTTGAGGTTGATGATTTTGTGCCAGATGCAAGTCAAATTAATCTAACTGAATTAGACACACTTGATGAGCCGTTTGTTTCTCAAAAAATAGCTCCTGCATTAAGGTTTAGATTAGATAATGAAAGTGATGAATATTGGCAAAATTTAATTTTTGCAAATCAAGATGATCCTGTATTAAGTAATGAAAATAATTTTAAAGATTTTTTTAGAGGCTTGTATATCAAAGTTGAGAGCATAAATTCAGACGGATCTATGATGCTTTTAAATTTGGCATCTACTAATACCAATTTAACAATTCACTATACATCTGACACGCCTATTACTTCTGAAACAGATACAGGGAATATTGATGACATAACATCATATCAAAATGATTATGTTCTTAATTTCTCTGGTGTCCTTTTAAATGTTTTTGACAATAATTTTTCTGTTGATGTTACAAATTCAGATGATATTAATGGTGATGAGGCTATGTATTTAAAGGGAGGTGAAGGATATATTGGAATAATTGATTTATTTAATGGAACAGTGGAAGATGAAATGGGAGATCAAGTTGATGCATTTGATCATTTTAAAAGTTTCTTCTATGATGATATTTCAGATTCACCTTTAAAACTAATTAATGAAGCATATATTGAATTTTATGTAGATCAAAATTTAAATCTTGAGAATGAGCCTGACAGAATATATCTATATAACTATGAACAAAATATGAGTTTATTAGATTATTATCTAGATCAATCTGTAAGCTCAACTACAATTAATGCAAAAATTAATCATCTTGAACCTTTACAAAGAGTTGATGATGACCATGAAGGGCAAGGAATAAAATATAAAATTAGAATAACAGAGCACCTAAATAATATAATCTTAAGAGATTCGACAAATGCCAAATTAGGACTGGGGGTAATTAATGATATAGCAGCTACTTCATTCTTTAGTATTCTAAATGAGGAAACTGAAGAAGATTTAGAATTAGCTTCAGGTACAATTCTAAGTCATAAGGGTACAGTTCTTCATGGGAATCAAAGCCAAGAAGAAGATAAAAGGCCTAAAATTAAAATATACTATACTGAGCCAGAAGACTAATATTGTAA
>PACY01000050.1 GCA_002700405.1 Flavobacteriaceae bacterium
TGATTACCGGTTGAATTAATGATAATTCTCCATGTCTAATTTCAGCATCGCCCCATGATTCTAAATAATGTGAAGTTGCAGCAGCATAGTGAACATGGGCTGCTGTTTCATCATTCTTCATTGTAAATGAAATCGAAAGATCTACCTTGTCTAGAGCCTTAATGAATTCATTAGAATTAGGCATAGAATATACTGGGTTTACACCAGCCATAATTAGTGCGCCTATTTTACCACTCTGCATTTGCTTAAGTAAATTGCTTACTTTCGCATTATTCCCTAAACGCGTCTTAACTATCTGATTTGGCCTAAATGCTTTGCTTTTTATTTTCTCGTTTATCTGAAGAACTAATCCTTGATAATCCATATCGTTAATTCCTGAGACTACCACAGCATTTTTCTTGCTATTAAGAATTTCTTTAATAATAGAATCTACTTTGTTTTGTAAATTTTCTGATAAGTTAATTTNATTNTTTGTTGAAAATAANTTAGAATATATNGCTAGAAGNANCAGCTTTTGTTCAGAAATTTTAACAGGAATTCTNCTATCTGCATTTGCTCCACTTAATGTCATNTTTGATTCAAATTGAATATGTCNTGACATTTTTCCTTTCTTGGGAATTCTNTTTTTTGTATAACNATCTTCAAATCCTCCNCCTTGCCAATCNCCAATAAAATCAGCTCCAATTGATACTATTAAATCTGCGCTTGAAAAATCATAGTTTGCTAANCCTCTTTGNCCATATCTNTTTTCAAATGCATCNAANGCTGCTGACTCAGAAATNCTNTCATATATNANATGATCTACATTAGNATATTTNTTTTTAAAATCATCAATTAATTTATTTGTAGAAGGGCTNGCAAATGTTTGNGTTAATAGCACAATTGANTTTGATGAATTACTAATCTCCTTTAATTTTCNTTTAGTATCAAAATCAAATTCAACCCAAGAAATAGGCAGGCCATTTTTAATAGGCTGTGCTAATCTTCCGCTNTCATATAAATCNAATATTGAAGCATGAACTCTTGCATTTGCAGAAGAAGAAGGAGCTATTGTATTTCCTTCAATTTTTATTGGTCTTCCTTCTCTATTCTTAACCAATATGTTTGCAAAATCATAGCCATTTGATATAGTTGTTGCATAAAAATTTGCCAATCCTGGCACAATTTCATTAGGCTGAACAACATAAGGTATCGATTGAACAACAGGCCCTTCACAAGCAGCAAGTGTNGCAGCAGCTGTACTAAATCCTAAATATTTTAAGAAATCTCGTCTAGAAGTTGAGCTATTAGATAAATTTTCCTTGTCGCCNAGAAATTCATCAACAGGAATTTTATCAACAAATTCTCTATGTTGAATTCCATTNGAATCAAGGTCCTTTTCAGAACTTAGGTCTGATAAATTTTTCCAGTATTTCTTTTTATTAGACATATTAAAATCTACAAATTAATAATGACATTTTCCGCATTCTAGTCCTCCCATTTGGGCTACAGTTAATTGTTCTACCCCATATTTTTTTGATAATTCTTCATGAATTTTAGCATAATATTCGTTGTCTTTTACTTTCACATTTGTTTCTCTATGACAGTTTATACACCATCCCATTGTTAAGGGAGAATGCTGATATAAAATTTCCATTTCTTCAACAGGCCCATGACATGTCTGGCATTCAATTCCTGCAACTGAAACATGTTGTGAATGATTAAAATATGCNAAATCCGGAAGGTTATGAATCCTTACCCATTTCACAGGGTATGTTACTCCAGTATATTCTTGTGCTTCNTCATCCCAACCAACTGCCTTATATAGCTTTTGTATTTCTGCATCATAAAATGCTTTTGAATATTCTTCTGTTGTTTCTCCAGTATATTCGTATATAGTCTTATGGCAATTCATACAAACATTTAGGGAAGGGATCCCTGAATGTTTACTAACTCTTGCAGATGAATGGCAATAATTACAATCAATTTGATTATCTCCGGCATGTATTTTATGAGAATAATGAATTGGCTGTACCGGCATATAGCCTTGATTAGTCCCTAGCTGCATTGTCCATCCATAAAAACCATATGCACTAACAAGTAAAAACAAAATTGCTGAACACAACATTAAAAATTGATTATCAATAAACGCCTTCCATATAGGTTTTGATTTTTCTTCTTCAATTAATTTTACATCATTTAAAATAGCAAAATTCCTAAGCGCATTACTAACTAAGAAAAGCCCAATGGCAAGTAAAAAGAATAGAAAAGTAAAAANGCCTAAAATAATCTCATTAGATAATCCTAAATCATTAGATGGGGCGCCAGTTGAAGCTACAGTNGTTGCAGCAACTGGAACTATTTTTTCTTGATTAGTNTANGCTAAAATATTNTCAATATCTNNATCTGATAATTGNGGGTAGGCTGTCATAGCAGNNCGATTATACTCCTCATAAATTTTATTGGCGTATGTATCTCCTGATTTTATAACTGATGCACTATTTCTAATCCAAGCATAAAGCCATTGTTTATCAAGTCCTTCGTCATTTAATAGTCTATTCTCAACATGACGAAGTGCTGGGCCTGTCATCTTTTTATCTAGCTTATGACAAGCTGCACAATTAGCATTAAACAAAGTTTTCCCTACGGCTATATCAACATCCTGAGCAAATAAATTAGCGTATGGAAAAATAAAAAAAAAGNAGAAAAATAAATTGATAAAAAAACATTTAGAAAAATNAAAAATATTTCTAAAATTATAAGATCTTAAATATTGTCTTTTATATCTTATATCCATTCCAAAATTCGTTAGAAAAAACAAAGCACAAAAGTAATACCAAAAATGGTTATTTTAAACATAAAAGATTGATTATTTCTACAAAATAGCAATTTATAATCATTCTAAATAAAAAAGTAATAGAATAAATTATAATCCATTAAATTTGTTAATTATCAAAACATGAAATGAAAAAGTTAATTCAAGTTTTATTTAGTTTAATNTTTNTATTCTTNAGNCAAAACCNGCTNTACTCTCAAAAAGGAGAAACNNCAATAATGCAAAGCATTGAAATTGAAAGGATTATAGAAATTAAAAAAGAGTTAAATAAAAATTCNTCAATGCTTAGAATACAAATTTATAATGGGAATCGNGATGAAGCTAAAGAGATTAAAGAAANNTTTGAAAAAAGANAANTTGACTCAATTNTTGANATAGTTTATGAAACNCCNAATTANAAAATATGGGTTGGNAATTATATAAATCAATTGGAGGCNGATAGANAATTACTAAAAATCAAAAAATATTATTCAGATGCATTTATTTTCAGGCAAAAAATTAAAGAAATAATTGANGAAGAAATNGAAGAAAATTAAAGTTTCTTTTTAACTTCTACATTAATAAANCCTTCTATTTCATCACCNACTCTTATATCCTTAAAATCNTTTACCTGNAATCCACAATCATAGCCTTTNTTNACNTCNTTNACATCATCTTTAAATCGTTTTAGNGATGCTAAAGATCCTGAAAATATNACTACTCCTTCTCTAATAATTCTNACATCTGAGNTTCTTAGAATTGACCCTTTTNTAACCATACATCCTGCAATAGTTCCTANCTTAGATACTTTAAAAGTTTCGCGAACTTCACAAAGNCCNGTAATTTCTTCNTTAATGTCTGGGGAAAGCATTCCTTCCATAGCATCCTTTAATTCATTAATTGCATCATANATAATNGAATAAGTTCTTATATCAATTGCTTCTTTATCCGCCACCTGTCTAGCATTACCCATAGGTCTAACATTGAATCCTATTACTAATGCGTCTGATGCTGATGCAAGTAGCACATCGCTTTCAGTAATTGCTCCAACTCCTTTATGAAGGATGTTAACTTGTATTTCCTCGGTAGACAATTTTTGAAAAGAATCAGTTAAAGCTTCAACAGACCCATCAACATCTCCTTTAAGAATTATATTTAATTCTTTAAAATCTCCTAAAGCAATTCTTCTTCCAATTTCATCTAGTGTAATATGTTTCTGTGTTCTNACAGTNTGTTCTCTTTGTAGCTGATTNCTTTTAGTAGCNATTTGTTTTGCTTCTCTTTCATCATTATATACTGAAAAGCTATCACCTGCTTGTGCAGCACCATCTAGCCCAAGAATTGAAACAGGAGTTGATGGNCCNGCAACTTTAAGATCATTGCCNCTCTCATCATACATAGCNTTCACTTTNCCTGTATTTTTNCCAGCTAATACAAAATCTCCNATTTTNAATGTNCCNGTTTGAACNAATATTGTAGAAACATANCCTCTACCTTTATCTAAAAATGCTTCAACTACTGTTCCTGAAGCATTTCTNTCAGGGTTNGCTTTAAGCTCTAAAAGCTCTGCCTCAAGAAGAACTTTTTCCAANAGCTNATNAACCCCATCTCCAGTTTTAGCAGAAATATCATGAGACTGAATTTTTCCTCCCCAATCTTCTACTAATAGATTCATATTTGATAACCCTTCTTTAATCTTATCAGGATTTGCTTCAGGTTTATCAATTTTGTTTATAGCAAAAACTATAGGGACCCCAGCAGCTTGAGCATGCGATATAGCCTCCTTAGTTTGAGGCATTATATCATCATCTGCTGCAATAACAATTACAGCTAAATCTGTTACTTGAGTACCTCTAGCCCTCATGGCAGTAAATGCTTCATGACCAGGCGTGTCTAAAAAAGTAATTTTTTGACTATCCTTAAGCTCTACACTGTATGCTCCAATATGCTGAGTAATACCGCCTGACTCTCCGGCTATAACATTCTCTTCTCTTATATAATCTAATAATGATGTTTTACCATGATCAACATGCCCCATTACAGTAATGATTGGAGATCTAGACTTTAGATCTTTAGGATCATCTAAAATTTCTTCAATAACTTCCTCTTTTTCAGCAGTAACAAACTCTACTTTATAACCAAATTCTTCAGCTACAATTGATAATGTCTCTGCGTCTAATCTTTGATTTAAGGTTACCATAAGCCCTAACGTCATACATGCAGATATAATTTCAGTTGATGGCACATCCATCATAGTAGCAATTTCACTGGCAGTAACAAACTCTGTTACTTTAAGCACCTTGCTTTCCTTCTCAATAACTGCAAGCTCATCTTCAGATTTTTGCTTATGTTGATCTCTTTTTTCTCTTCTATATTTTGCTGCTTTACCTTTTGCTGATTTTCCTTGAAGTTTCTCTAATGTCTCCTTAATTTGTTTTTGCACTTCCTCTTCATTTGGCTCTTCCTTAACAGCCTTTTTAGCTTTAGTTTTACCCCTTAATCCTTTTTTCTTTAAATTTTCCGCTGACGGTTTTGGAATAATCCTTCTTCTTCTTTTCTTAGGTTTTGGCTTAGCTTCATCAGATTTCTTAGCAGGAGAAGGTGTTTCTTTAAATTTAGATAAATCTAATGTTTCACCTGTAGATTTTAGCCCAGATAATTTTTTATAATTATCTGCTTTATGTTCATCTAAATCTGATTTACTTTCTTCTTTTTTGTCTTCTTTTGACTTAGGAATATCTTTTAATTTGACATCCTTATCATCTTCCACTTTAGTCTCTTCTTTTTTTGGTTTTGGATCTAGATCAATCTTGCCTAGCTTCTTAAATTTAGTGACTTTAGATGCTGCCGTAATTATTTCTTCTTTCTTTTTATTTATTTCTTCAAGCTCTGTTTCTCTTTTTATTCTTAATTCCTCTTTTTCTTTAATTTGAGCTTCAGCAACCTCTTTAGAAGCGACCTTATTGTCCGCATCCAATTGAAATTCACCACATAGTAAATCATAGACTTCTTCGCTAATTTTACTAGTGGGTCTTTTCTCTATTTCATGACCTTTTGATTCCAAAAAATCTATTGCACGATCGATAGAAATATTTAATTCTCTAAGTACTTTATTTAATCTAACTGCAGGCATATATCCTTTATCTATAATTTATAATTATTAATTAATTTTCAAATTCTTCTTTTAAAATTTTAATTACATTATTGATTGTTTCTTCCTCTAAGTCTGTTCTTTTAACTAGATCTGCTGCATCTTGTTCTAAAACACTTTTAGCAGTATCCAATCCTGCCTTAGCTAATTCTTCAATAACCCATGATTCAATCTCATCAGAAAACTCAGTTAATTCTACATCTTCCTCAACTCCGTCTCTAAATACATCTATTTCATAACCAGTGATTTTTCCAGCTAGTCTAATATTATGACCACCTCTTCCAATTGCTTTACTTACTTCTTCTGGATTAAGCATGACTTCAACCCTTTTAGCTTCTTCATCTATTTTCATAGAAGTAATCTTTGCTGGATTTAATGATCTTGAAATAAACAACTGTAAATTATTTGTGTAATTTATAACATCTATATTTTCGTTACCTAATTCTCTAACTATACCATGAATTCTTGAACCCTTCATCCCAACACAGGCTCCAACTGGATCAATTCTATCATCATAAGAGTCTACAGCTACCTTAGCCTTTTCGCCAGGGATTCTTACTACTTTTTTTATTGATATTAATCCATCAAATATTTCTGGAATTTCCTGTTCAAATAATTTTTCTAAAAACACTGGAGAAGTTCTTGACAAAATGATTGAAGGCTTAGTCCCTATAAGCTCTACGCTTTCAATAATACCTCTAATATTATCCCCTTTTCTAAAAAAATCTGATGGGATTTGCTTATCCTTTGGCATAATTATTTCATTGCCATCATCGTCCAATAGTATAATGGCTTTATGCCTGATATGATGGACTTCTGCCGTATATATTTCCCCTTCTAATTCTTTGAATTTCTTATATACATTAGTGTTGTCATGTTCATGAATTTTAGCTGTCAGATTTTGTCTTAATGCTAAAATTGATCTTCTTCCCAAATCAACTAATTTAACCTCCTCAGAAACATCTTCTCCTACTTCAAAATCTGGTTCAATTTTTCTTGCTTCTGACAATGATATTTCACAATTTTCATCCTCTAGCTTATCATCTTCTACAACAATTCTATTTCTCCAAATTTCAAGATCACCTTTGTCAGGATTAATAATGATATCAAAATTATCATCATCTCCATATTTTCTTTTTAAAGTAGATCTAAATACATCTTCTAAAATTGCCATTAATGTAGATCTGTCAATTAATTTATCATCTTTAAATTCTGAAAAAGATTCTATCAATGTTATATTCTCCATGATTTATTTAATTAAAGTTTTATTTTCACTTTTGCTTCAACAATGTCCTTATATAGTAAGTCTATCTTTTTTTCTACTGTTATTTTACCTTTTCCAATTGGTTTCTTTTCTCTTTGTTTCCAAAATAAACTAATCTGATTAGAATTAGCATTAACTAGTTTTGCTTCATATTTCAAATCGTCTTTAGTCTTAACTACTAATATTCTTCCAATATTTTTTATATACTGCCTAATACTAGAAAGAGGGGTTACAGCTCCAGAAGATGTTACTTCTAGAGAAAAATCATGTTCATCCCTATCAATATTATGTTCAATAGATCTACTAACATATATGCAGTCTTCTACTGTTACTCCATTATCTCCATCAATTATAATTTTGATAGAATTATCAAGAGCTATATCCATATCTATTAAAAACAGATCTTCTCTATTTTTTAAACAGTTTTCTAATTCTTTTTCTATAATATTTCTTAACATTTTTCTATAAAAAGAGGGGACTTTTCGTCCCCTCTCAATTTTTTTCATTAATCAGTGGCAGCAAATATACAATATTATTTTGAAATCTATCAAATATAATTAATAGCTGCTATCATATTAGTTGGCCTACTAGGGCTCGAACCTAGACTCTTCTGGACCAAAACCAGACGTGTTACCAGTTACACCATAGGCCAATAATGAGGTAGCAAATTTATAACAATCTTTTATTTGGACAATAGTATTTAAAGAATTAAGTTATTTTTTTAAATAATATTAGAAGAATTTATTCATAAATTTGGATGAAAATATATTAAAATGAATGAAAATAATTTTAAAAAATGGAACTTAATTCTAGGATGGTTGTGTTTTTTAACAGCATTCATAGTATACTATTTAACTACTGAGCCCACTGTTAGTTTCTGGGATACAGGGGAATATATCACTACATCAGCAAAGCTTCAAGTTGGACATCCTCCTGGAGCTCCTCTTTTTCAAATGCTAGGAGCTATTTTCTCAATTTTTGCATTAAGTAGTGAGCAAATAGGATTTACAATAAATTTGATGAGCGGATTTGCAAGTGCATTGACCATAGCATTTATGTTTTGGTCTATTACCATGTTATTATCAAAAATTTCAAACAAAATAGATGATTCTAAAGATAAATCAATAGCTATTCTTTCAGGAGGATTAACAGGAAGTTTAGCTTTTACTTTTACTGATACTTTTTGGTTTAATGCCGTTGAAGCAGAGGTCTATGCAATGGGAACCCTAATTATGGCTATTTTATTCTACCTAGCCCTTAGATGGGAAAAAGACATGGACAAGGCTAGAGGTGATAAATGGCTTATTTTAATATGTTTTGTGATTGGGCTGTCATTTGGAATACATTTGATGGGGCTGTTAACTATTCCTGCTATTACACTAATTTATTTCTTTAAAAATTACGAAACTATAAATATCAAAAATTTCCTATTTGCTAATATAATAGGNNTNGCAATTCTTATGGGGGTATTTAAATTAATGCTTCCTCCAACTCTTAAGTTCTTTAGTTTTATGGANTTNTTNTTTGTTAATGATATGGGGCTGCCATTTAATTCTGGGACAATAGCTTCATTTNTTNTAATTGCNNGCNNNTTTTATTTTGCTATTTCATATACANCAAAAAGAAANCTTNTTACTGGGAANACTATAGTNTTATGTNTTCTTTTTATTTTCTTAGGNTTTTCATCCTGGATAATGCTTCCTATAAGNGCAAATTCAAAAGTTGTTGTCAATGAAAATAATCCTTCAACTGTAAGAGAACTTCTTGCTTATTATAACTTAGAACAGTATCCTAAGACCTATTTATTTTATGGCCCACTATTTACTGACCAATATTCTGGGCTTGATGAAAATAACCCTTATACTGATGACAAGCCAAAATATGAAAAAGATGAAAAAAACGGAAAGTATATTATAGTTAATGATTATAAAAATGCTACTCAAAATTTTAATTCAAAACATGCTTCATTTCTTCCAAGAATGTGGAGCCCTGAGCATGCAGAAAATTATATGAAATATTCAGGTTTTTTAAATTTTAAGGTCAAACCAAAATATATATCTGAAAGCTCTATTACTGAAGTTATTAATGATTTTAAAGTAAAAATTCAAGCTGACCAAATAGACTATGAGACCTTTCACAAATTTCTAAAACAGTATGGACAATTTTTAGATATTGAAAAACCATCTGTACTAAGCAATATATATTACTCAATTGATTTTCAAATTGGATATATGTATTGGAGATACTTTATGTGGAATTTTACAGGGAGACAAGATGACTTGCAAGGAAAATTTAATATGCATGGGAACTGGATCAGTGGAGTTAATTTTATTGATGAAATGCATTTGGGAATTAGTCAAGAAAATCTTCCAAGTGATGTGTTAAATAATAAAGCGCGCAATACTTATTATTTTCTGCCACTAATTCTAGGTATAATAGGGCTAACTTTTCTTTGGTATAGAAATAGAAAATTATTTTGGGTAATGTTAGTATTCTTTTTATTCACTGGAATGGGAATTCAAGTATATACTAATGTTAGAATATTTGAGCCTAGAGAAAGGGATTATATTGTTATTGGTTCATTTTATGTTTTTGCTATGTGGATAGGATTTGGAGGCTATGCTATATGGGAATATTTAAAATCTAAAATCAAATTTAAATTATTATCTATTCCTGTTGGGCTACTTTGTATACTATTAGTTCCTGGCATATTAGTTTCAAATAATTGGGATGATCATGATAGGTCTGGAAGATATTCTGCACATGCCATGGCCATAAATTACCTAGAATCTTGTGATCCAAATGCTATACTGTTTACTATAGGGGATAATGATACTTTTCCGCTTTGGTACGCACAAGAAATAGAAGGTATTAGAACTGATGTTAGAGTGGTGAATACCAGTTTGCTCAGCACTGACTGGTATATAGATCAAATGAAAAGAAAAGCATATGAAAGTGATCCAATTCCATCCTCATTATCTCATGATAAATATAAGCATGGCACCCGTGATTACGTAATAAAAGAAACTATTACTAATGACACACTTGATCTTAATATTTTCTTAGATTTTATCACAAGAGATGAAAAAAGATTTAAGTATAAGGCTCTTTTAGATCAGCAAGGATATGATACAAGAGGGTTAAGATCCCAAGATCTTAATGCTAATTATTTGCCAAGTGAAAACATAAGTATTAAAGTAAATAAAAAGAATGCTCTATCAAATAATATAGTTAGCCCAGAGGATGCTGATAAAATTGTGGATTCAATAATTATAAAAATCAAAGGTCAAGCCTTATACAAAAACCGTCTTCTTATGCTTGATATAATTGCTAGCAATGAATGGAAAAGACCAATTTATTTTACTGGCGGAGCATTTGGAGATGAAGACTATATATGGATGAAAGATTATCTGCAAGTTGCAGGAGTCTGTTATAAATTAACTCCTATTAAAACACCCGTTGATCCTGAAATACCTTATGAAATGGGGCAAGTAAATACAAGCACAATGTATCCTCTGGTAAAAAAATGGAAATGGGGTAAAAGGGGTGAAAAAGAGATCTATTATGATACTGAATCAAGAAGGAATAGTATAACCTACAGGGGGAATATGATTAGATTAGTTGATCAATTAATCATTGAAAATGAAAATGAAAAAGCAAAAGAAATTCTAGATCTAGCAATGGTAAAAATGCCTATTGAAGATTTTGGATTCTATACTCTTTTAATTCCCTTTATTAACTCATATTATACAATAGAGAAAAAGGAAAAAGCCAGAGATGTTTTTGAAAAAATTGCTATAAAATATAAAGAGAATCTTGAATATTATAGTAGTATTTCAGATTCTAATAAGAATAAGTATGCAGAATTAATATATACAGATATTGAGAGGTATAGATCTCTTGTGGATGTATTAATATCTTATGAAGAAGGTGAGTATTTAGAAAGCAAAATGAAAGAATTTAATGATTATNTAGATCTATTCTTATAATCTANNCATATTCCTGAAGTCTNCCAATTAATGTATTAGCATCTTCTTCNCCATTTTGTCTCCATTTCATTTCACCACTCTTNTATATAATTAAAGTTGGAACTCCTTTTATTCTTAATGCATCTGCAAGTTCATTGTTTTTTTCTACATCTATTTTAATAACCTTAGCCTTATCTCCCAAAGCTGCTGCAACATCTTTAAGTACAGGATGCATAGTATTAGAGGCCTCGTCCCATTCTGTAAAAAATTCCAATAATACGGGAACTTCAACGTCAATTAAATCTCCAAATTTTGCCATTAGCTAAATTTTAATGTAAATAGATAATACAAATATAACATTTTCGTAAAATTTGATGTTAAAACTATGTTAATCAATATGTTAATTAATTCTATTATTTATTGCAAATAAAAAAATTTAAAAGATTAATAAAACACAATCGTTTTTATTATTTTAGAGTAATTATTCTTCTTTAATATTATTATAAATTATNGATCATTATTATGAAAAATCAAAACAATAATTCNGCTCTTTATACATTAGTAAGTGTTTTCTTCTTTTGGGGATTTATNGCTGCATCAAATGGTGTNTTTATNCCTTTTTGTAAAACCTATTTTAGNATAGATCAATTTCAATCACAATTAGTAGATTTTGCATTNTANGGNGCCTANTACATAGGTGCATTAATTTTATTTATTTGGTCTAGTCAATCTGGGAAAGATNNTCTGAATAATTGGGGATATAAAAGAGGGATTATTTATGGNCTAATAATTTCAGCNATAGGTGCATTGATAATGATCCCTTCTGTNAATGGAGCAGTATTTGGNGAAACACANGTTTTTTATTATGTACTAATTGTTCTNTTTATTGTTGGNCTTGGATTTTCTCTTCANCAAACTGCNGCTAACCCATTTGCTGTTTCTTTAGGGNNCCCNGCTACTGGTTCAAATAGATTAAATCTTGCNGGAGGTGTTAATTCNTTTGGNACAACAATAGGNCCTTTATTAATTGCTTTTATAATATTTGGTTCTGCCCCAATTTCTGGNGATGAATTAAATGAATTNATTAAAACNGGAGATATTCAGCTTAATACTATCCAAGGNCTATATCTTGGTGTNGCTGCATTATTTATAGCTGTAGCAATATTTTTCTATGTATCCAAAAATTTNCCTGATGCTAAAAATGAAGACAGTTTTGAGCCTGCNACGAAAGCTAAAAACCTNCTGATTTTATTAACTGTAATTATGATTCTTTGTTTTGGATGGATTTTTTATACTTANANGGATGGGTATNATTCAATGGANGGNGAAAAATTAGAAAACTACAGNCTTTTAGCTTCTATTATAAGTCTANTTGCTGTATTTGGATTAATATATTATGCATATAAAAAAGCACAAAACAATGCTGCTGGATGGGGTGCTCTTCAATATCCTCAATTAGGTCTTGGGATGCTTGCAATTTTCACCTACGTTGGAGTTGAGGTTACAATACAAAGTAATTTGGGAGAATTATTAAAGAATGTAAGTGATACTGTAAATAACTTAAATCCTTTAGGGCTTGAAGTAATGAGTGATTCAGAAATTGCAAAATATATTTCTCTTTATTGGGGAGGGCTAATGATAGGAAGATGGAGCGGTTCTATAACTGTTTTTAATCCTTCTGAAAAAATGAAGAAAATATTATTGTGTACTGTTCCATTTTTAGCTTTCGGAGTAATAATAGGGGTTAATCAAATTAGTGGGAATCCAATAACATCTAATGAAATTTTAATATTCTCATTTATTATTNTAATTCAAATAATTGGATTTTNTNTNGCAAAAGACAATGCAATAACAACTATGAAGATATTTAGTCTACTTGGAGTTTTGGCAATGTTAATTGGAGTATTAGCTTCAGGNAAAATTGCATTGTTTGCGTTTCTTAACTGGNGGGTTATTTTGNTCAATAATGTGGCCATGTATTTTTTCTTTGAGNATTAATGGAATAGGGAANTACACNTCNCAAGGATCNTCNTTTTTAATTATGATGATNTTAGGNGGNGCAATAATNCCTCCTGTTCAAGGNAAANTAGCNGATATATTTTCTATTCAAGAATCNTATTGGNTAGCTGTTCTATGTTTTGCATTTTTNCTTATNTATAGCTTTATAACTCAAAAANTTTTAGCAAAACAAAACCTTCTATAATGNAAAGAAGGAAGTTTATAAAAAAAACATCTTTGATTTCTATAGGNCTTGGTATAGNAAANAGAGTTCATTCAAAAAATTANAAAAAACCTAATAGTTTAGATAATAATNTTACTNCTCTAGTTATTGCAACTTGGGATGTAAAAAATGCNACAAAAAAAGCATGGGAAANAATACAAAATAATCAAAGCTCAATAGATGCTGTTGANCAAGGNTGTATGATAGAAGAGGCTAATGAAAATGGNCAGTCAGTTGGAAAGGGNGGATTGCCAGACANAGATGGNAATGTAACATTAGATGCATGNATTATGAATAGNAAAGGAGATTGTGGTTCAGTTNTTTTTCTTAAAAANATAAAACATGCAATATCTCTAGCNAGAAAAGTTATGGAAGANACTCCNCATGTTATGCTNGCTGGNATAGGNGCTGAAGAATTTGCTTATTCCATTGGTTTTAAAAAAGAAAACTTACTTACTAAAGCTTCTAAAAAAGCATGGGAAAATTGGAAAAAAACATCAAAATATAACCCTATTATAAATATCGAAAATCATGACACCATTGGAATGCTAGCAATTGATAACAATGGAGATATTTCTGGAGGTTGTACTACAAGTGGATTAGCCTATAAAATGAGTGGAAGAGTTGGTGATTCTCCAATTATTGGATCTGGATTATATGTAGATAATGAAATTGGGGGNGCAGTNGCAACAGGTCTAGGNGAAGAAGTTGTTAAAACTGTTGGNAGTTTCTTAATTGTAGANCTAATGCGTCAAGGACATTCTCCACAAAAANCATGTGAANTAGCAATAAGTAGAATTGTAACTAAANGTGATTANANAAATTTTCAAGTAGGCTACATAGCATTAAATAAACAAGGCNATACGGGCTGTTATTCAATACAAAAAGGATTTAGCATGACTNTATGCCANTCAAATAATAATGTTAATATTAAATCTGATTCTTACATAACTTAATTAATGTAATTTCTTAACTTCTAANCAATATGAGTAATAAAAAACGTGTNTTTTTAATTGATGCATATGCTCTAATTTTTCGAGGTTATTATGCCTTTATAAAAAANCCTAGAATTAATTCAAAAGGGCTAGATACATCCGCAATTTTAGGATTTACAAATTCNTTATTTGATGTAATTAAAAGGGAAAATCCTGAATATATTGCTGTNTGCTTTGATAAGGGNGGNAGTCAAGACAGAATAAAAATATTTTCAGAATATAAGGCNAANAGAGATGAAACNCCAGAAGGNATTAAAATNGCTGTTCCNTATATAGAGNAAATNCTAAATGCCCTNGGNATTTGTATAATGGTTAANGAAGGATATGAAGCAGATGANATAATAGGAACATTAGCAAAACAAGCAAAANAAGCAAATTTNGAAACCTTTATGGTNACCCCNGATAAAGATTTTGCTCAATTAGTTAACGACCAAACATTTATGTATAANCCCTTATTTGGCGGAGGCTATGAAACATGGGGGATANAAGAAGTTAAAANTAAATTTGAAATTAATGATCCTATTCAAGTAATAGATTTCTTAGCAATGAAGGGTGATTCTGTAGACAATATTCCTGGACTTCCTGGGGTTGGAGACAAAACAGCAAAAAAGTTTCTTAAAGAATATGGTAGTATTGAAAATCTATTGTCTAATACAGATAAAATCAAAGGGAAATTAAGAGAAAAGGTAGAGGCTAACAGCGAGGCTGGCTTACTTTCAAAAAAACTTGCTACAATTATAACAGATGTCCCTGTCAATTTTGATGCCAATAAATTCAAACTATCTCTGGATAATCCTGAAAAATTATTAGAAATATTTGCAGAATTAGAATTTAGAAGATTAGCTGAAAACTTTAATAAAATATTTCATGATAAAATTGAAAAAGTAAAAGATCCTGTTAAAGAAATTATTGTTGAAAAAAAATCATTTACTGCTGGTCATGGTCAATTTTCTCTTTTTGATCAGGAGAAAAAAAATGTAAATGAAAATCTCTCTAAAAGAGTTTCAAAAGATCAAGTTACTCATATCTTTCAAACTATTGATTCAAAAGTAAGCGCTAATCTTTTTCTAGATAAATTAATGAAACAAAGCTCTGTTGCTTATAGCCTATTATTAGATGACAAAAATCCTTTAGAATCTAATTTATCTGGAATATCATTCTGCTGGAGCAATAACAAAATATATTTCCTTGATATTTTAAGTTTAAATCGAATTGACAAAAAAATAGTACAAAAAATAAAATTATTTTATGAAAATAATTCCATTGAAAAAATTAGTGAAAATTTAAAGTATGATATAAAATCACTGGCTAAATATAATATCTCCATAGAAGGAGAAATTTTTGATACAACACTCGCTCACTATTTAATTAATCCTGATATTAATCATAGCACTAAAATCATCTCTGAAAATTATTTAAATTATTCTATAATAAATGGAGAAAATAAAATTAACAACCTCTCTGATAAAACCAATATAATTTTTCAATTAAAAGGACTTCTTGAAAAAGAGTTAAAGCAAAATGAACATATTTCATTGTATAAAGAAATAGAAATTCCTGTTCTAAAAGTACTTGCTAGTATGGAAATAGAGGGTATTAATCTAGATGTTGCTTTTTTAAATAAACTCTCAAAAGCAATAGATAAAGATATAGAGAAGACAAAAAAAATAATATATAGTGAATCAAAAGAAGAATTTAATATATCCTCTCCAAAACAATTAGGTGAAGTTTTATTTGATAAAATGAAAATAATATCTAATCCAAAAAAAACAAAAACTGGACAATACTCAACCTCTGAAGATGTTTTATCATATCTTGCAAAAGACAATGATTTTGTTAAGCATATTCTTGAATACAGAAGCCTTACCAAGCTCCAAAACACATATATAAGAGCATTGCCTAATGAAGTATTAAAAGACACTGGGAAAATACACACAGAATATATGCAAACCGTTGCTGCTACTGGCAGATTAAGTAGTATAAATCCAAACCTGCAGAATATTCCTATTAGAACCAGTAGGGGTAAAGAAATTAGAAGGGCATTTATTCCTAGAAGTAAGGACTTCGTTATATTATCAGCTGATTATTCTCAAATTGAATTAAGAATAATTGCCGCATTAAGTAACGAGGAAAATATGATTAATGCCTTCAACAATAATGAAGACATACATTCATCAACTGCTGCTGCTGTATTTAATACAAAAATTGAAAATGTAACCAATTCACAAAGAACTAACGCAAAGACAGTGAATTTTGGTATAATTTATGGTGTTTCTGCTTTTGGACTAAGCAACCAAACAAATCTATCCAGAAAAGAATCTAAAGAATTAATTGAGACCTATTACGACAAATACCCTAAATTAAAGGAATATATTGCTCTGCAGATTGCATTTGCTAGAGATAAAGGATATGTAGAAACATTGCTAGGTAGAAGGAGATACCTAAAGGATATTAACTCATCAAACGCAGTGGTAAGAGGGGGTGCAGAGAGAAATGCTGTTAATGCTCCTATTCAGGGAAGTGCAGCAGACATAATTAAAATTGCTATGATTAATATTCAGTCTAAACTAATAAATAGAACATATAAAAGTAAAATGCTTCTTCAAGTACATGATGAATTAGTTTTCGATGTATTTAAACCTGAATTAAACGACATTATTTCTTTAGTAAAAGAAGAAATGGAAAATGCATTTTCATTAAAAGTTCCCTTAGATATAGACATGAATTATGGCAAGAATTGGTTAGAAGCACATTAATTTTATTTTTTTGACAAAAATCTATAGATAAGGCTCTCTGAAAATATTTTTCAATATCTATTTTGTTATATAATATATAATTGTAGATTTGCATCCACTTTTGAGGTAAATATAATTTTAACTTAAAATATAGTATGGATACATTGAGTTATAAAACAATTTCAGCTAATAAATCTACAGTTAACAAATTGTGGGTGCTAGTTGATGCTGAAGGGCAAACTCTTGGAAGACTTGCATCGAAAGTTGCTATTCTGCTAAGAGGGAAACACAAGCCAAACTTTACTCCACATGTAGATTGTGGTGATAATGTTATCGTCATAAATGCTTCAAAAGTACATTTAACTGGGAAAAAGTGGGAAGACAAAAAATATATTCGTTATACAGGATACCCTGGAGGACAAAGATCTCTTTCTGCAAATCAATTATTTGCTAAAAATCCCAACTCAATTATTGAAAAATCAGTGAAAGGAATGTTGCCAAAAAATAAATTAGGCTCTGCTTTATTTCGAAACCTTTATGTTTATCATGATTCCAATCATACACAAGAGGCGCAAAAGCCAGTATCAATTAATCTAAATGATATTAATTAATGGGAGAAGTAATTCATAAAATTGGAAGAAGAAAAACTGCAGTTGCTAGAATTTATTTAAAAAAAGGCAAGGGAAATATAACGGTTAATAATAAAGATTATAAAAATTATTTTCCAACACTTACACTACAATATAAAATTAATCAGCCTTTTACGTTGACTAATAATGAAAAAACCTTTGACACTAGCATAACTGTTTATGGAGGTGGGGCAACTGGTCAAGTTGAGGCTATTAGATTAGGCTTGTCTAGAGCATTATGTGAAGTTGATGAGAAAAATAGAGAAATCCTAAAGCCTGAAGGACTATTAACTAGAGATCCAAGAATGGTTGAAAGGAAAAAATTTGGTCAGAAAAAAGCCAGAAAGAAATTCCAATTCTCAAAAAGATAATATTATTCAAATATGTTATAAATCAAAATTTAGTTTAGCATCTAAATATCTAAGGCTTAATTTAATTTATACCACTTAGATATTGCTATAATTAAGAACGTAAACTAATTCAAATGGGAAAAATAGAAGTAAAAGATTTAATTAAAGCAGGTGTTCATTTTGGACATCTCACAAGGAAATGGAATCCTAATATGTCTCCATATATTTATATGGAAAGAAATGGAATTCATATAATAAATTTATATAAGACAATAAGCAAGCTTGATGAGGCTTCTTCAGCACTAGCTAAGATTGCAACATCTGGTAGAAAAATTTTGTTTGTAGCTACAAAAAAGCAAGCTAAAGATATAGTTGCAGATGCTGCCAATAAAGTAAATATGCCTTATATAACTGAAAGGTGGCCTGGAGGAATGCTGACTAATTTTATTACAATTAGAAAAGCAGTAAAAAAAATGAGCTCTATTGATAGAATGAAAGAAGATGGAACCTTTAATACTCTTTCAAAAAAAGAAAAACTGCAGGTAGGAAGGCTTAGAGAAAAATTGGAGAAAAATTTAGGATCAATTGCTAATATGACAAGACTTCCTGGGGCCATTTTTGTAGTTGATGTAGTTCGAGAGAATATTGCAATTAAAGAGGCGCAAAAATTAAACATACCTATTTTTGCTATGGTTGATACAAACTCAGATCCAAGAGGGATTCAATATGTAATTCCTTCAAATGATGATGCCTCAAAATCAATTTCTAAAATTCTAGAATATATCGCAGAAGCAATTAAAGGCGGGTTAGAAGAAAGGGTCTCAGAAAAGGCAGCCAAAGAAGCAGAAGAAAAGGCAGCTGAAGAAACTAAAGAAGAGGTAGCCAAAGAACCTAAAGAAGAGACAGCTGAAGAAACTAAAGAAGAGGCAGCCAAAGAACCTAAAGAAGAGACAGCTGAAGAAACTAAAGAAGAGGCAGCTAAAGAAGAGGCAGCTGAAGAAACTAAAGAAGAGGCAGCTAAAGAAGAGGCAGCTGAAGAAACTAAAGAAGAAGAAAAATAATATTATTATGAAAATTTCTGCATCAGAAGTAAATAATCTAAGAAAATCTACGGGTGCTGGTATGATGGATTGTAAAAATGCATTGGTAGAAGCCAATGGAGATCTTGATAAAGCAATTGAAATATTAAGAAAAAAGGGGCAAAAAGTGGCTGCAAAAAGAGCTGATAGAGATTCACATCAAGGTGCAGCAATTGCTATAACTAATAAGGAAAAAACTATTGGTGCAGCAATTGTATTAGCTTGTGAAACAGATTTTGTTGGGAAAAATGCTGACTTTGTTAATCTAGCAAATAAGCTGGCTAACATAGCTCTAAACTGTGACTCTAAAGAAGAGTTACTAAAGGCTTCAATTGACAATATGAATGTTGAAGAAAAACTTTTAGAACAAACAGGTGTTATTGGTGAAAAAATTCAAATCAATAAATTTGTTAAAATTAATGCGCCATATGTTGGCTCATATATACATGCTGGAAATAAAATTGCAACTGTTATTGGGCTGTCTAAAACAAATGATAATTTGCTTGATGATATGATGAATGTATCAAAAGATATTGCAATGCAGGTAGCAGCTATGAATCCTATTGCGCTTAATGAAGAAGGTGTAGATGCTGATGTAATAGAAAAAGAAATTGAAATAGCTAAAGATCAATTAAGAGCTGAGGGTAAGCCAGAAGCAATGCTAGATAATATTGCTAAAGGGAAGCTAAAAAGATTCTTTAAAGACAATACATTAATAAATCAAGCATTTATAAAAGATACAAAGATTAGTGTTTCCGATTATCTTTCATCGTTTGACAAAGAACTTACTGTGACCTGTTTTGATCGAGTTTCTATAGGATAATTTCCGTTATAATATTTCTAAGATTAAAGGTTGTTATGAATTAAAAAATGTATAGTATATTTGTGTACATTTATTAATTATGAGCTATAAAAGAATTCTCCTAAAACTTTCCGGAGAAGCCCTTATGGGAGATGATAAAGCAGCTGGCATTAATTCAAAAAAATTGTTGCACTATGCTAATGAAATTAAGAAAATACATAATATCGGCATCCAAATTTCAATAGTAATTGGAGGGGGAAATATCTATAGAGGGTTTAATAATACTGAACATAAAATTGATAGAGTACAAGGAGATTATATGGGCATGCTTGCTACATTAATTAATGGATTAGCTCTTCAAAATACACTTGAAAATATTGGAATTCCAACTAGACTCCAAAGTGCAATAAATGTAAATCAAGTGGCTGAGCCGTATATAAAAAGGAAGGCTATCAGGCATTTAGAAAAAAATAGAATTGTAATTTTTGCAGCCGGAACTGGCAATCCATATTTTACAACAGACTCTGCTGCAGTTCTAAGAGCTATTGAAATTGAAGCAGATGTAATATTGAAAGGCACTAAAGTAGATGGAATTTATAATTGTGATCCTATAAAAAATTCAAAAGCTATTAAATATGAAAACATTACTTTTAATGAAGCTATATCTAAAGGATTAAAAATAATGGATACCACTGCCTTTACCCTAAGTCAAGAAAATAATTTGCCGATAATTGTATTTGATATTAATTTAAAAGATAATTTAATTAAAGCTGTATCTAAAGAAAAGATTGGTACAATTGTAAATATTTAATAATAATAAAATGAATGAAGAGTTAAATTTAATATTTGATTTAGCAAAAGAATCTATGTCAAATGCCATTGCTCATCTAGAAAAAAAGTTAATGAATATTAGAGCGGGGAAAGCAAATCCTAATATGCTTTCTAGTGTGACAGTAGAATACTATGGGGTAAGTACTCCCCTATCCCAAGTAGCAAATATTAATACCCCTGATGGCAGAACAATAATTATTCAGCCATGGGAAAAATCAATTTTGCCTGATGTTGAAAAAGGGGTAGAATTAGCAAATCTTGGTTTTAATCCAATGAATAACGGAGAAACAATCATTATTACTGTGCCTACCCTTACTGAGGAAAGAAGGGCAGAATTAGCAAGACAAGCTAAATCAGAAACTGAAGAAGCAAAAATTGCAGTTAGAAATGCGAGGAAAGATGCAAATAACGAAATCAAAAAATCTTCGGAATTTTCTGAAGATTTGAAAAAAAAATTCAGAATTAGATATTCAAGAAATAACTGATAGCTACATTTCTAAAATTGATAAAATTTTTGATCTTAAAGAAAAAGAAATAATGACTTTATAATAATCTTTTAGGGAAGTATTGAGATAATATTATAATTAAAAAATATGGCAAAAAAGAGTTCAGGAGGTTTATGGGAATTTATTGCCGGGGTTATTCTAAACAATAGAATAATTATAATCATATCTCTGATTTGCGCAACATATTTTTTTAGCACACATTGGCATAAAATTCGTTTTACTTACACTGAAGCTAATCTTCTTCCTGATACTCATGAAGAAAATTTAAAATACAACTCGTTTACTAGTAAATTTGGAGAAGAGGGAAATCTAATAGTAATTGGAATAAAAGACTCTCTATTATTTACACTTGAGAATTTAAATGCCTGGAATAAACTTTCTAATAGTTTTAAAGGAATGCCTGAAGTAGAAACTGTAATTGCATTTGGAGATTTACAAAAATTAATTAAAGATAAAAATGCCAGGCAATTTTATGTTGAGCCATTTATAGAAGACTCCATTAATTCGGATTTGGAATTAAATAAGCTAAAAGATGAGCTTTTTCTTAAATCTCCTTTTTATGATAAATTTTTAATTAATACGGAAACAAAATCTGTTAGAAGTGCAATTAATTTAAAAACATCTATTGTCAATACTATTAAAAGAGAGGAATTTATTAATAATATTTTATTGCCAAGAGTTTCTGAATTTGAAAAAACATATAATCTAGATGTTAGAATCTCTGGAATGCCATATGTAAGNACTAAATATTCTGANACTATNAANTCNGAGCTNGGNGAATTNGTAATNCTTGCNATATTAGTTACNTCATTTATNTTCTACTTCTTTTTTAGATCATTTAGAGCAACATTTATTTCNANATGTACAGTATGTATAGGTGTTATGTGGACTCTTGGAATTATTGGGATTCTTGAATATGAACTNACAGTNTTAACNGCNGTAATTCCTCCTTTAATTATTGTTATAGGTATGCCAAANTGTATTTATTTGATTAAAAAATATCAGCACGAGGTTAATACNCATGGGAATAANTCNCTTTCATTNCAAAAAGTAATTNNAAAGATTGGNAATGCAACATTAATGACAAATGTTACAACAGCTTCAGGATTTGCAACATTTATTATAACNAATAGTCAATTNTTNAAAGAATTTGGNGCNGTNGCCTCNCTNAGNATNNTNTCAATTTTTNTNATCTGNATNNTAGTTATNCCTATNNTTTATAGNTTTTTGCCTATTCCNGANNCTAAACATTTAGANCATTTAAATAAAANNTGGNTNNTTTNNCTNTTTGACTGGATGGCAAATANNGTAAAAACTAAAAAAATTGAAATNTANACTATANCNATAATNNNNTTAGCAGTTAGTATAATTGGGATGTATAAAATAGAAATCTCTGGAAGTNTAATCGATGATATGCCTAGNAATACAGAGTTTTTTGAAGATATAATGTTTTATGAAAAAGAATTTAATGGAATTCTTCCTCTTGAAATATATATAGACACGAAACGTAAAAAAGCAGTTACTAAATTATCGACAATAAAAAAAATGAAATTNCTAGAAGATATTATNTCAGAAATACCTGAATTATCACGTCCAATATCTGTAGTNAGTCTAGTAAAATATTCTAAACAAGCNTATTATAATGGTAATCCAAAATATTATCAAGTACCAACAACTCAAGAAAATAGTTTTATTCTTTCATATGCNAAAAATTCAACTTCTGGNACANATGGAATTGATCTAATTAANAATTTTGTAGATAGNACGGGGCAATATACAAGGATTACAACTTTTATGAAGGATATTAAAATTGAAAGNATGGAGAGAATTGAGGAAAAATTNNATTATGAAATNGNTAAAATTATGCCTAAAGANAGGTTTGAAGTGTATCTTACAGGCAAAGCATATTTGTTTCAACAAGGAACTTATTTTTTAGTTAAAAATCTTATAATTTCTCTATCATTAGCTGTTATTTTAATTTCAATATTTATGGCATATATGTTCAGGAATTTTAGAATGATTATTATTTCTCTTATCCCTAATTTATTACCTCTTTTAATTACAGCAGGATTAATGGGATTCATAGGTATTCCTATTAAGCCTTCAACAATATTAATTTTTAGTATTGCTTTTGGTATTTCTGTTGACGACACAATTCACTTCTTAGCAAAATACAGACAAGAGCTACAAGAAAATAATTGGCAAATAAAACAATCAGTATATAACTCTATCAAAGAAACTGGCATTAGTATGTTCTATACATCTGTCATTCTCTTCTTTGGATTTTCAGTCTTTATAGTATCCAATTTTGGCGGTACAGTAGCTCTGGGAGCATTGGTTTCTGCTACACTTCTTCTTGCAATGCTTGCTAATCTTCTACTTTTACCTTCGTTACTTCTTTCACTTGAAAGAAGTATAGCAAATGAGAAAGTCTTAAAGGAGCCTAAAATTCAAATTCTAACAGATGAAGAGGATTTATTGAATTAATTTCTAGCAAAAGCATATCTTTGATATAAATAACTGATTAATGAGCAATACAAGTGTTGTTAAAATATTATCAGAGTCAAATAAAAATGAATTAGTTGAAATTTCTGGGTGGGTTAAAACCTTTCGAGCTAATAGATTTATTGCACTTAATGATGGTTCATGTCTTGAGAATATTCAATGTGTTATTGATTATGAAAATACAGATGAAAATATTCTAAAAAAAATAACAACGGGAAGTGCAGTTAAAATATCAGGTAAGATTGTCGAAAGTGCGGGAACAAAACAAGCTATAGAAATTCAAGTAAATGACATTAGTATTCTTGGCGAGTCTAATCCTGAAGAATATCCAATCCAGCCTAAAAAACATTCATTTGAGTTCCTAAGAGAAAATGCTCACTTAAGACCAAGAACTTCTACATTTAATGCGGTCATGAGACTAAGATCATCATTGTCCTTTGCAATTCACAAATTTTTTAATGAAGAGGGGTTCTACTATGTTCATACCCCAATAATTACAGGGAGTGATGCTGAAGGAGCTGGAGAACAATTTAGGGTAACTACTTTGAACCCCAAAACCCCTGACTTAAACTCTGATAAAGAAGTTGATTATACAAAAGATTTTTTTGGTAAAGAGACTAAATTAACTGTTTCTGGACAACTTGAAGCAGAAGCTTATGCAATGTCTCTTGGAAAAGTTTATACATTTGGGCCAACATTTAGAGCTGAAAATTCAAATACTTCGAGACACCTATCTGAGTTTTGGATGATAGAGCCTGAAGCTGCATTTATGGATTTAAATGGGAATATGGATTTAGCTGAACAATTTCTAAAATATCTATTACAATATGNNCTAGAAAATAAAAAGNATGAATTAGAGTTCTTAGAGTCAAGACTCCTTGAAGAAGAAAAAANGAAGCCTGAAAAGGATAGAAGNGAAATGAGNTTAATAGAGAAAATTAATTTTGTTGTAACTAATAAATTTAAACGCATAACTTATACTGAAGCTATTGATATTTTAANGCAATGTAAGCCAAATAAGAAAAAGAAATTCAAGTATATAATTAAAGANTGGGGNGCNGATTTACAAAGTGAACATGAAAGATATTTAGTTGAAAAACACTTTAAATGCCCTGTANTAATATANNATTATCCTGCAAGTATTAAATCATTTTATATGAGGCTAAACGATGACAATAAAACGGTCGGAGCNATGGATATCCTTTTNCCAGGGATAGGTGAAATTGTTGGAGGNTCTCAAAGAGAAGAAAGAGCANATGTNCTTAATAAAAGGATGAAAGATATTGGGATTGATACAAAAGAATTTNGGTGGTATAATGATCTTAGAAAATTTGGNACTNCCATACATTCTGGATTTGGNNTAGGTTTTGAAAGATTAGTAATGTTTGCCACAGGCATGTCTAATATAAGAGATGTNATNCCATTTCCAAGNACNCCACAAAATGCTGAATTTTAAATATCCNTTTCATCATGAAACAATATTTNAAATTAAAGCTTAATCAAAAATTATCTCCACAACAAATCCAACTAATGAAGCTAATACAGCTTCCTACCATTGATTTTGAGCAAAANATTCAAAGAGAGCTAGAAGAAAATCCTGCATTAGAAATTGAAGAAAANAGAAANGANAATATAGATGAAGATTATTCAAATTCTAATGATGAAANATNAAGTGATAATGAAGATNTAAATATTGACGAATATCTAAATTATGATGANACNCCTTCATATAAACTAAACTACAGCTCNAATAATGAAAANGAAAANAATGAAATTCCTTTTGCATCAGGCNCNTCNTTCACTGAANATTTAACAAGCCAGCTTAATACGNTAAAACTAGATAATAAAGAGAAAAAAATAGCAGAATTTTTAGTTGGGAGTATTGATAATAGTGGTTANATACGACAAGAACTTAATGAAATTGTTGATGATTTAGCTTTTACTCAAAATCTTGATGTATCAATTGAAAAANTAAAAAATNTACTNTCAATTGTACANCAGCTAGACCCTNCTGGNGTTGGANCNCAATCACTAAAAGANTGCTTAATAATTCAATTAAAAAGAAAAGCTGTAAATGATGATATAGAGCTTNCTATTGATATTTTAGAACATTCATTTGAGCATTTTTCTAAAAAACATTTTAATAAATTAATAGCAAAATATAATATTTCAGAAGAAAGATTAAAAGCTGTAATTAAGGAAGTTGAAAAATTAAATCCTAAACCAGGTAATAGTTATTCCANTACAGATAGGCCAATAGAACANATCNTCCCNGATTTTAAAATAGAAATANATANCAATAATCTTNTTNTAACACTAAATAACAGAAACAGNCCTATATTAAAAATTTCNAAAGAATACGATGAGATGTTGAAAGGNTATAAATTAGATAAAAACAAAACCAAATCTCAAAAAGATGCAGTACAATTTATAAAACAAAAATTAGACTCTGCNAAATGGTTTATTGATGCNGTAAAGCAAAGNCAAGAAACNCTTTATGTTACAATGAGTGCAATTATGGAATATCAAAAAGAATATTTTATTACTGGAGATGAAAAAAANATGAANCCTATGATTTTAAAANATATAGCTGAGAAAATTGAAATGGATATTTCAACTATATCTAGAGTTGCTAATAGTAAATATGTTGANACACCTTATGGGACTAAACTATTAAAAGAATTTTTTAGTGAATCTATGACNANTCAATCAGGAGAGGAAATNTCTACAATAGAAATAAAGAAAATATTGCAAACAATAATTGANANTGAAAATAAAAAATTNCCAGAAACTGATGAAAAACTTGTTAAANTNCTAGTNAATAAAGGNTATAAAATTGCTAGAAGNACTGTTGCAAAATATAGAGAACAACTAAATATTCCTGTAGCTAGGCTAAGAAAAGAAATTTAATTTTNATTTAAAGAAACNTCNCCAATTCTAGTAGTATAATTAATCTTTAGCGCATTAACTTTTCTTAATTCTTGTTTAATNTCTCCTACTATNCCCATATTTGTTTCTTTATCTACCTTTAATGCAGTNGTTAAAAANGGTCTTANTTCCTCTCTCTTTGATTCTCTTTCAGCATAAATAAATGCAGGNATATCNGAAACCTCAGAAAATTTATCATTTAATTGAATTCTTGCTTCNGTTCCATATTGGGNTTGATATCCAGAATTNGGNTTNCCTGCNTATATATACATCACAAGATCTTTTTTATCAAGTTTCTCAACTTGATCAGCNGCAGGNAATTGATTATTAATCTTCAACTCATTATCTCTCATTACAGTNGCNACCATGAAGAAAAATAATANCATAAAAACAATATCAGGNAGAGANGCTGTATTTACNGCTGGTATTTCTCCTTTATTCTTCTTATTAAATTTTGACATAATTATATTTTCTATTGTACCTCAGATAATTTTTGTGGATATTCTTTTCTAAGACGATTAATTTTCTCTTTTAATTTNGTTTTATTTCCNGGCCAATTAACATCNCTATAATTTTTCATCATTTCNTCNTAAGANTCTCNATANAGATCTTCTGCNCTAANATTTCTNAAATGAGTATATGCNGCGACAAGNTCATTTTGAANNGAAATATATGNAGCATAAGATGTTTCTCTTTCATTNTTTAAAGANATAATAGCCTTGTCTGGATTATCAGAAGANNAGGGGTCTCTATCACCTTTGCAATAATCGCAACNATCATCTCCTTNNCCNCCNCCATTATCTAAAAACNCTATTGCAGCAGCCCTTACATCTTCTAAGACCATTAACTCGTCCTCAATAAGAATTTGATCCTTACCATTTAATAAAACTGTAAAAATNTTTNTTTGCTTAATAATTACATCTTCTTGATCTTCTTCAATAGGGGGAAGTTTTCTGCTAATNCCTGAATCAGTCTCAATAGTAGTTGTNACTAAGAAAAAAATTAAAAGCAGGAAAGCTATATCAGCCATTGATCCTGCATTNACTTCTGGAGATGATCTTCTTNCCATAAGTTATTTTCTATTTTTTATACTAAACCATAACATCGATCCACTTGCGATGAGTATAAGTGAATAAAACATAAATAATGCTGCACTTATTAACTTAGACCCTGCAGCAGATAACATTTTACCATCTCTAAGTGGCGTGTCTTCTCCTCTGGCTAAAACAAAATAGCAAATCAAAAATAAAATTAGGAAAGCTCCTAATGTTTTTAATGTANTTCTTAATGCATTCTTATCAGCTATTACATTTTTCAATGTGTAAAAGGCAACAGATGAGACAATTAATCCCATAATCAAATAGGCAACAATTAACATATAGTCAATACCTGCAAGCATATCCATCATTTGAATCATCAAAACAAATAATACTCCTAATAGTGATAAAGCGTATGCTATATACTTTATAATCTTATATGAATTCATAATGGTTATTTCTTNTTATTAACTAATATATCCATAAGTGAAATGGAAGCATTTTCCATATCATTAACAATGCTGTCAATTTTTGCAATAATATAATTATAAAAAATCTGAAGTATAATTGCAACAATCAAACCAAATACCGTAGTTAAAAGAGCTACTTTAATNCCTCCCGCAACTAACGATGGTTGCATATCTCCGGCTGCTTCAATTTTATCAAAAGCTTGAATCATTCCAATAACNGTCCCCATGAATCCTAACATTGGTGCTAGAGCTATAAATAANGATATCCATGAAACATTTTTCTCAAGCTGACCCATTTGCACACCGCCATAAGCAATTACAGCTTTTTCAGCAGACTCTACACTTTCATTTGCCCTGTCTAATCCCTGATAAAANATTGAAGCTACTGGNCCAGGNGTATTTCTACAAACTTCTTTAGCTGCTTTAATTCCTCCTGATTTCATAGCTGCTTCAACTTCTTCTGTTAATTTTTCTGAGTCAGATTCAGATAAATTAAGAAATATAATTCTTTCAATAGCAATAGCTAACCCTAGAATAAGACANAAAAGAACTATACCCATAAATCCTGGGCCTCCTTCGATAAATCTCTTCTTTAATTCTTGATGAAAATTTAGTTGTTCTGGCTCTTCCATTTCCTCTACTACCTCTTCAACTTCCATTGAACTATCTATTAGGGTGTCTTGAACCTCAGTTGTCTCCATTTCATCTTGAAATATGATGTTGTTTGAACCTATATTATGGATAAATACAACCGAAATAATTGCAATAATACTTAATAATCTTTTCATTTTGTTTCGTTTAATTAATTTAATAGAGCGTTAAAGATATAAAAAATTATAATTAACACGATAATATCGTGCAGAGAGGAAGGGATTCGAACCCTCGATACACTTGTGGTGTATACACGCTTTCCAAGCGTGCGCCTTCGACCACTCGGCCACCTCTCTATATAATATGATTATTATATCAAAACAAATAAAAAGAAAAAATATTAATTATAAAACTTTATATAATGCTTTTTTATGATATAAAGATGATTATTTTATGTCTTAAAGACTTCGATTGAATTGTTTGTAGTAATATTTATGATCTCATTAGTATTAACTTGATAAATTTCTGCTAATCTTTTGATAATATGTATAATAAATCCGCTTTCATTTCTCTTCCCTCTATTTGGTGTAGGGGCTAAATATGGAGAATCTGTTTCTAAAACTATATTACTTAAATCTATTTTATTTAGAAATTTATCTATCATTCCATTTTTAAATGTAACTACTCCTCCTATTCCCAATTTCATNCCCATAGAAATGATTCTATTTGCTTGTTCTAAAGTGCCTGTAAAACAATGAAAAATCCCCGAGAGGTTGTCAGTTCCTTCAGATTCTAAAACTTCAAATATTTCATCATATGACTTTCTAGAATGAATAACAATTGGAAGATTGTATTTCTTTGCTAACCTAATTTGCTTAATAAAAACTTCTTTTTGAACAGATAGATTATCTGTCTTCCAATGTAGATCAATTCCTATTTCTCCAACTGCTACACATTGGTGTTCTAATATATTTTTTTCCACATGAATTAGTTCTTCAGAAAAATTATCTTCAATATAACAAGGATGAAGCCCTGCCATTAAAAACATGTTTTNTGGAAATTTTATTTTAAGAGCCAACATAGATTCTGTGTGAGAAGAATCAATCGCTGGTAAAAAAAATCTCGTAATATTAGAGCTTATGGCATTATTTATTACATAGTCTCTGTCTGAATCAAATTCTCGAAGATACAAATGAGTATGCGTGTCTGAAATTGTCATTNAACTACTTTAATTCTAGGGNTTTTAAAATATTATTNNCCATTAAAATTTCAGCAGGATTTTCTAAAGCTTCCTTAATTGCAACTAAGAACCCTACACTCTCTCTACCNTCNATAATTCTATGATCGTATGAAAGAGCTAAGTACATTACAGGTCTAATCTCAACCTTTCCATTAACAGCAANAGGTCGCTCAACAATATTATGCATTCCTAAAATAGCACTTTGAGGTGGATTAATAATTGGAGTAGACAACATACTTCCAAAAACTCCACCATTTGAAATAGTAAATGTACCTCCAGTCATTTCATCAACTGTTATTTTTGAATCTCTTGCNCTTTCTGCAAGTGTTTTAACCTGAANTTCAATTTCCCTAAATGACAATTTTTCTGCATGTCTAATTACAGGNACCATAAGTCCTTTTGGNCCTGATACNGCAATACTAATATCNCAATAATCATATGTTATCATCTCNTTNCCNTCTATCATTGAATTTACAGATGGNAATTCTTTAAGNGCTCTAACGCATGCAAGAGTAAAAAAAGACATGAAGCCTAANTTNACCTCATATTTTGCNTTGAATTTTTCTTTATANTTTTTTCTTATTGCAAAAATAGCNGACATATCTACCTCNTTAAAAGTAGTTAACATTGCTGTGTCATTTTTTACACTNACNAGNCTTTCTGCTACTTTTCTTCTTAATANAGATAATTTAGTTCTCTTTTCATCNCTNTTTTCNTTNCTTAATGATCCCATTGATGGCTTAGCCATNAATACATCATGTTTAGTAATTCTNCCATCCTTTCCAGTTCCTTTAATATCNCCAATATTCAANTTGTTTTCAGACATNATNTTTTTAGCTGCAGGACTTAAGATTTCTGATTTGGTAGTGCTAATAGGTTCTTTAATTTTTGATAAAACTATCTCATCTTTAGATTCTGTTTCTGAAGGTTTTTTAGTTTTACCTTCTTTAGAANTGTCAATTAAGCAAACTACTTGACCAACATCTACTGAATCACCTTCTTCAGCTTTTAATGTAATTATACCGCCGTCCTCTGCTGGTAATTCTAGAGTAGCTTTATCACTATCAAGCTCTGCTATAATTTGATCCTTTTCTACATAGTCTCCATCACTAACNAGCCATGTTGCGATTTCTACTTCTGTTATNGATTCTCCCGGAGAGGGAACTTTCATTTCTAAAACCATAAAACTTTAATTACCAATTATTAAAATTATTAATTTTCTACCTAATATATCCTATTAAGTTAATTAATTAAGCCATTGATATCATACATTGAAAAAAATTCCCAAATTATTTCACTTGCAATTATATCNCTATTNCCCCATGCNCCAAACCANTCATGACCTCCNCCNTNTACTNTATAATGCCTTNCCATAGTNTTATTATTNCCATTNGANTATGTNATTTCTTGAACNGTTGAATTATCNAAAGTATATATNTCNGGNATATCGANTANTACAGGNCCTGTACTACATGAATTATGNGATCTCCAATAATTTACAACTGTNTTTATCCCCATAGTCCATGCTTNATTNCCACTATAAGGGACNACTCCNTCACTNGTNCCGTGCATTTGAAGAATAGAGATTGCTCNTTGTGGCTGACAACNATAAAAAGTTTGTGGNGTCATTGANCCTGTTACNGAAGCAATTGCTGCAATTTTATNNCTAAGCTGACAAGCTAGTAAAAANCTCATATAACCTCCATTAGACATCCCTGTACTATANATNCTTTCNGNATTTATNGAATANTTTGTCGAAATATTTTCAATNAAAAAATCTACAAATGCAACATCATCNACAAAACTTCCANNAGTCCATCCCCCGACATTCCAATGAGTAATTCCATTTAAAAAAGTTCCTTGAGGNTATNCCACTATAAAATTATCCTGATCTGCAATATCATTAAATTCTGTGTAGTTCATTATAACCTGATTATTACTTCCATATCCATGAAAACAAAAAAGCATAGGGACAGGGGTTGAAGGGTCATAAGACTCTGGAACATAAATATTAAATGATCGAAGTAATCCGTCAAATTCAATTTCATATTCCTGCAATCCATATTCTACTGGAATAACTGGATCCGTTGAATCTATGACATTTATTGGGTCTGGCACATCAACTCTTTCAGGGGAGCAAGAGAAAATAAATATTAGAATAATAAAAACTCTTTTCATAACATTTTTTATTATAAAATCAGAAACTATTTTAAAATTTGATTATTCTTTTCTGAATCAAACACATAATCAATAACTTCTCGATGTCTTTTTTCAAATCTTATAGAACTTCCTGCAGCAGTTGCTCCATAATATCTTCTGGATGCAATTCTAAAGTCCTTTGCTTCTTTTAAATTCATAAGTAAAAATCCGTATGCTCCCATATTTCTTGGCTCTTCTTGTGCCCAAACAATATCAGATGCGTTCGCATATTTCTTAATAATAGATCTTATCATTTCCTTAGGTAATGGGAATAGTTGTTCTATTCTAACAATTGCAAAATTATTGTGGCCTAGCCTTTCCTTTTCTTCTAGCAGATCATAATAAAATTTACCCGATACAAAAACAATACTTTCAATTTCCTTTGGATCTGCCTTATCATCATCTATTATAGGCTGAAAGCCTCCTTTAGTAAATTCATCAACAGTTGATAAAACTTTAGAATGTCTTAATAAACTTTTTGGAGTAAAAATTATTAGGGGCTTTCTATAATTGGCTTTCATTTGTCTTCTCAATATGTGATACATATTTGCAGGCGTAGTACAATTTGCTACAAAAGCATTATCTTTTGCACATAGTTGTAGATATCTTTCAATTCTTGCAGACGAATGCTCAGCCCCCTGGCCTTCATATCCATGCGGCAATAGTAAAACAAGTCCATTTTGAGTTTTCCATTTATCTTCTCCAGAGAAAATATATTGATCTATAATTATTTGTGCGCCATTACCGAAATCTCCAAACTGTGCTTCCCAAATAGTCAAAGTATTAGGATTATTCATAGCATATCCATATTCAAATCCTAGGACTCCATACTCAGATAATAAAGAATTATAAATTGAGAATACGCCTTGATTTTCTGATATACTATTATGTAATATTATTTCCTCTTCACTTTCTTCACCTTTAATTATAGCATGACGATGAGAAAATGTGCCTCTCTCAACATCTTGCCCTGAAATTCTTACGTTATAGCCTTCTTCTAATAAACTACCATATGCTAAATGCTCAGCCATTGACCAGTCTAGTTTATCATTATTAAACATCTCGGCTCTAGAGGCAACCAACTTTTTAATTTTATTTATAAATTTTTTTTCGTTTGGCAAGGTTGATAAAGTTTCCACAATTTCTTCTAATTTAAGCCTAGGATATGTAGTATTAACTGGCATCATCATATCCTTTTGATTAACCCTATCAAATGTCTCCCACTCATCATCCATAAAATCTGATACTTTTGTTTTCTTAACTTTCTTTGAATCTTTAAGTTGTTCTTCAAGCCAATCCTTATAATTGCTTTCCAATTTTTTCACATAACTCTCATCAATTATACCTTCTTTAATTAATTTTTCAGCATATATTTTTTTTGGATTAGCCTGCTTAGCAATTGCCTTATATAATTTAGGTTGGGTAAATCTTGGTTCGTCCCCTTCATTATGGCCATATTTTCTATAACCAAGCAAATCAATAAAAACATCTCTTTTAAATTCCATTCTAAAATCCAAAGCAAATAGCACGGCATGAACTACGGATTCAACATCATCAGCGTTTACATGCAATACTGGAGATAAGGTAACTTTTCCAACATCAGTGCAATAAGTGCTTGATCTTCCATCTAAATAATTAGTAGTAAATCCTATTTGATTATTAACTACAATATGTATTGTCCCATTTGTTTGATAACCATCAAGATTTGACATCTGAACCAGCTCATAAACTAACCCCTGTCCAGCAATTGCAGCATCTCCATGAATAACAATTGGTAATACTTTTTCAAAATTTTCTGGGAATTGAGAATCCTGTTTTGATCTAACAATACCATTGACTATTGATCCTACAGCTTCTAAATGTGATGGGTTTGGGGCAATATTTAAATTAATTTTTTTTCCTTTTAAAGTTTCTCTATTAGTTGTCCAGCCTAAATGATATTTTACATCTCCATCAAAAATCTTTTCTTCATAATCTTTTCCTTCAAATTCACTAAAAATATTTTTAGCAGATTTTCCAAAAATATTTACAAGAGTACTTAGTCTTCCCCTATGGGCCATTCCCATAACAAATTCTTTCACACCCTTATCAGCCGCAATTTCTATTAAAATATCTAAAGCGGGGATTAATGATTCTCCTCCTTCTAATGAAAACCTCTTTTGTCCCACATACTTAGTATGTAAAAAGCTCTCAAATGAAACTGCTTCAACAAGTTTGCCAAGCAATTGCTTTTTCTGATCAATGGATAATTTTGGATGATTATTGTTAATATTTAACTTATTTTGAATCCAATTAATTATCTCTGGACTTCTTATATACATGTATTCAACCCCAATTGAATCACAATATATTTCGGTAAGATGTTGAATTATAACTTGGAGTGGCTGTGGCCCTATCCCTAAAATTTCACCTGCATTAAATATAGTATCTAAATCATCATTTGATAAATCAAAATTTTCTATAGCCAAAGTNGGAGTATATGACCTTCTNTCTCTTACTGGATTTGTCTTAGTAAATAAATGGNCTCTAGACNTATAGCCATCAATTANATTNATAACATTAAATTCTTTTTGAACATGATCAGGTATTTGCGAANTAACNCCTTCAATAATCTCTCCTTCNAAAAGCTTGTTACTTCCAAAATCATATCCNTGAAAAAAAGCTCTCCAGCTTGGCTCTACTGAATCAGGATCCTTTAAATATTGGTCATACAAATCTGCAAAGAATGCGGTGTGAGCGGCNTTTAGAAAAGAAAAATTATCCATTATAAAAATCCTTATTTTTCAGATTATAAAGTTAATTAATATTAATTAAAAAGTANAGNAAAACTATATCTTCCTTTTCATTAANGAATTGCCAAAATTGTGAAGAAATTNATGTTTTTCTTTAGGTAAATCAAGTGAATNTAAAATTTTAAATGCATTGTCAGTATACTTTTTTATTTCTANAACAACNTCATTTTCAATATTACAATTATTATATATTTCTTTAACTAAAGCTATCTTTTNTTGATTGTCTTTATGAGGGCTATTATATAAAGAGANTAAAGTAGATTTTGTTTCATTAGAAGCTAATTCCAGNGCTTTTAGATATAANAATGTTTTCTTNTNCTCAATTATATCTCCNCCAATCTTTTTTCCAAAATCATTTTCATTTCCATANCAATCAAGANAATCATCTTGCAATTGAAAAGCTATTCCTAAATTCTTTCCAAAATNATAAATTTTTTCTTGCTGCTCCGTNGNNGCATCAGCTATAATGGCNCCCATCTTCATTGCTGCNCCAATTAATTCTGCNGTTTTNCATGTAATCATTAATAANTATTCNTCAAGTGATATTTNTTTTCTTTTTTCAAAATCAATATCTAATTGCTGNCCTTCACATACCTTTATTGCTGTTTTACTAAATAGTGANGCCATAGGAACAAANATGTNTGGCTCATAATTTTCAAATATCTGATATGCNAAAATTAACATTACATCNCCAGANAAAATTCCTGTACTACTNTCCCATTTTTTATGTACAGTAATATTGCCTCTTCTTANATCAGCNGAATCCATTATATCATCATGAACTAANGAAAAATTATGAAAAACTTCTCCTGCTAAAGCAGCATCTAATGCTTTNGCNGGTGATCCAGAAAAAANATCTGTACTTNCCAAAGTTAATATCGGNCTAATCCTTTTACCTCCAAGGCTCAATATATAATGAACTGGAGCATATAAATTTTCAGGAACTGAACTTACAGTATATTTTNNTAAATGTTCTGTNAACATTTTGTGATATTCAGAAAGAGAAAGCATCTTATTTTAATATTTGGGTAAATGTATAATAAAATCCTAATTTAAAAAAGGCAATGAAAATTATAAAATATGATAGAGTTATAAATAATATCTTATTAAATTTGCAATTGTAAACTAAGCTCATGTATAGAACNCATAATTGTGGAGAAATAAGAAAATCNGATATTGGGAAACANNTNACCCTTTCTGGATGGGTTCAAAAATTACGAGATAAAGGGTTTATGGTTTGGGTAGATCTTAGAGANAGNTATGGNATTTCACAATTAATNTTTGATGANCAAAGAACAAATAAAGATTTATTAAATCAAGCTAAATCATTAGGNCGTGAATTTGTAATACAAGTAAATGGTGAGGTAATTGAAAGAGCTTCAAAAAANAANAATATTCCAACTGGTGATGTTGAAATTTTAGTAAAAAATTTNCTGATTTTAAATAGCTCAACTACCCCGCCNTTTACNATAGAAGATAATACTGATGGAGGTGAAGAGCTNAGAATGAAGTATAGATATTTNGATATTAGAAGGGANCCAATAAAAAACAATTTAATNNTAAGNCATNAAATCACTCAGCAAGTCAGAAAATATCTNTCAGATAATTCATTTATAGANGTTGAGACNCCATGTTTAATNAAATCNACTCCAGANGGTGCTAGAGATTTTGTTGTNCCNTCNAGAATTAATGAAGGNGAATTTTATGCACTNCCTCAATCACCTCAAACTTTTAANCAGTTGCTTATGGTTGCTGGTCTTGANAAATATTTTCAAATTGTAAAATGTTTCNGAGATGAAGATTTAAGAGCTGATCGTCANCCTGANTTTACTCAAATAGACTGTGAAATGGCNTTTGTTGANCAANATGATATTCTAAAAACATTTGAAGGGCTNATAGTTAATATTTTTAAAACAATTAAGAATATTGATATTAATAACTTCCCTAAAATGACNTATGATCAAGCATTAGANAANTATGGAACNGACAAGCCNGATATTAGATTTGGAATGGANTTNGTAGAATTAAATGATGTNTCACAGCATAAAGACTTTAACATATTTAATTCTGCTGAATTGGTTGTTGGTATTTCAATTCCTGGAGGTAATTCAATGACAAGGAAAGAAATTGATAAATATATAGAATGGTTAAAAACNCCTCAAATTGGAGCAATGGGGATGGTTTATGTNAGGTGCAATGATGATGGGNNCTATAAATCATCCGTAGATAAGTTTTATGATCAATCTGATCTTAAAAATATTGCTGATAAANCAAATTCAANTAAAGGGGATATAATANTGATATTATCTGGAGATAAANNTATAGNAAGGACACANCTTAGCGCACTTAGACTNGAGNTNGCTAAAAANCTAGGACTAAGAAATTCAGAAGAATATGCCCCATTGTGGGTTGTAGATTTCCCNTTACTAAGCTGGGATGAAGACGAAAANAAATTTCATGCAATGCACCANCCATTCACATCTCCAAAANCTGATCAGNTTGANCTATTGAAAAAAGATCCNGGNTCAGTAAAAGCTAATGCATATGACCTNGTAATAAACGGGAANGAAATAGGGGGAGGNTCAATAAGAATNCATGATAAAAATATTCAACAAGAAATGTTTAATTGTCTTGGATTNACAAAAGATGAAGCAGAAGAACAATTTGGATTNCTAATGAATGCATTTAAATACGGCGCCCCTCCTCATGGTGGNATAGCATTTGGTNTAGATAGNCTNGTGGCAATACTNGGCGGAAGTGAAACCATTAGAGATTTCATTGCATTTCCTAANAATAATTCAGGNAGAGATGTAATGATTGACTCACCATCAAAAATATCTAAAGAACAACTTAANGAGCTCAGGCTCAAGCAAGACCTATAAAACATAGATAATGAAAATATTTATTTATGTAATATTTATTTCATCTATAACACTTATTCTTTTNGGGTATTTAACTGATGGAATTAATACAGANAAATTTATTGGANNNGGAACAGTTCTGCTTTTTTTTATTGTAATTCCTTTGTTTCTATATTATAGATGGAAAAATAAAAGTTTTAAAGATTTTATATTAAAAAATGATAATATAAAAAAAGAAAATGATCTGTAATACTCAATACTTATATATATAAAATAATAATTTAGTATAGAGCTTATATATAAAAAATTAATTCATATTTCTTCTAGTAATAAAAAACTTATCTAACAATTCTTTAGATTCATGCTCTAGTATTCCGCCATTAGTTTTTGTTTTAGGATGTAGCCTGCCGCCCATGTTCTTATATCCTCTTTTAGAGTCCTTAGCCGCATAATATAAATTGGAAATTCTNCTCCAATATAATGCTCCAGCACACATTTGACATGGNTCTANAGTCACATACATTGTGCACCCGTCAAGATATTTTCCTCCTAGATAATTCTCAGCAGCAGTTATAGCTAATATTTCAGCATGAGCTGTCACATCATTTAATGTCTCAGTTAAGTTATGAGCTCTAGCTATTATCTGATCATTAACTACAATAACAGCTCCTATTGGAATTTCGCCCTTTGACAAAGCTATTTCAGCTTCCTCAATAGCTTTACCCATAAAATATTTACTATCGTATTGTAATTTCATTGATATATTATTCTATAATAATTTTATAATTAGTCTCAAAGTCATTGTTATTAATGTTTAAAATATAAATCCCACTGGATAGGTCTGAAATATTTATTGACAGCTGTTGATTAAATAATTCTTCGCCAGACTTTACTATTCTACCGTTAATGTCATAAATTTCAAAAGCTAAAGACTTTAGATTAAGACTTGATTTTACATAGATAAAGTTTGTAGCTGGGTTTGGATATACCTTTATTTGGTTTTCATAATAATCATTTATTCCTAGCACTTCGCAATTTGCTAAGGATGGTGAGTTGTCAGGAGGAAGTGAGAAGTCTTCTACTTGATCCACTCTGCTAAATTCACTTCCTTGCTCTGCTACATAACCCATGCCTCTATTTGCAAACACCTCCCAAATTAAACATTGATTAAGACCATTATTACTTATAGAATCTGCTGCTAAAATAGCATCTCTTAAGTCAAGGAATCCTGGGTTACATGGAGCAAGTTTCAATGCATCTAATAATAGTTGCATCATTATATTATTACCTCCTGTTCCATAATAAAAATCAGAATCAAATCCGTATTTGTCAATATATACCCAAGTTAAATCCCATAGTGCTGTAGCAAAAACAAACCCAACTCCATGAGGCTGACTTAATGAGGTGTCGCTTACATCCCCATAAGTGTAATCATTAATACTAAAATCTGTACTATAGGGTGCAGGCCTAATACCATTTCCTGTGGTGGATTGCCCTCCAGCAAATGTTCCAATTCCTCTAATGTCTGATCCTTGATCTCCTTCTTCTATTGTAATCATTAATCCATACCAGTCTGAAAGGCCTTCGCTCATATGCTCATCATTACTAAAACAATTTACTGCTGATGGGCCCCCTACTAGACGAGCAGAAATACCATGACCATATTCGTGAGCAATTATTCCATTATCGAAATCACTATCAATATTGTAAGTGTCCATTAACAAAGAAGCCGTAATTACCTCTCCTAATTCAAGAGCTGAAATCAAAGGCTCTCCATCTGCCTGGCTAATCATAACTGATGGAGGAGCTCCGCTAGTATCATCAGCTCCCTCTCCCATAGTGATGATTGAAGGCGATGCGACATTATTAACCATAATGACCCCGATTGCTCCATTGGCCTGGGCTGCTAAAATCTTGAATCCAAACTCACAAGTTCCTCTCCTAATTACAGCTATTTTGCCATCTAAATCCCCTCCATTAGTAATCGATTCACATGCATCATATGGATCACTAGAGCCAGGGCTATCTAGCACGAGCACAAGCTCTGCCTGAATTGCATTATCATAAGGTAGAGAGGTTCCAAACCCTGCTGGTATTGCTGCATATCCGCCAGCCAATGCCCCATCTAAAATATTAAGAGGTTGTCCAATTGGGCCGCTCCACTCATACATTGTCATTTGAGGGTTGCCTCCATCTGGAGGTGTTCCAAAACTAGCATTATTTAGGCCATCTCCGTCCTGACCATCAGCATTTACACTGTCTCCTCCTATACCGCCATTCCCATAATTATTCTCTTGAAAATTACCACTGGCTTCATCAAATCCATATTGATACCATATATCATGCATGACATTATTTAAATAAAACAGATTAGTTATTGAAGCATCCTGATATCCTACTGGAGGTTGGTCAAAATTTAAATCAAAATCAAAAGTTAAACTCTCTCCTCCATCAGGAGAATAGTCTGCCCCTGACAGCCCTCCATCTCCTTCTGTATCCTCTCTTGCCCAGACATTATTTCCTCTAGTAATAGTATATTCTGCACCATTAATCCCATTAGTATCATGCCACCCAAATGGTGAAGCAATCTCATCGGCAGGCTCAGTCACTAATTCATATGGCCCGTGATTTGGACTTTCTGCTGGCAATGGGAATACTCTATAACTAGAGCCATCCTCTACAGATCTAGATGGTGCTGAAAAATCAAAATCAGAATAATTATTTTTTTTCTCTTTAGAATCAAATTCACAATGAATTATCCAATCATTAATGTTGATAATTTCACCATTCAATGCATCAACCCTAATGCTATACCAATTTTTACTATCTAAAGTAAGGATGCTAAAATCCCATGCTAATTTCAGTGAAGAATCCGGCATTGGGTAATAAACTAATTTAGTAGTTATGTCTTCTTGAGAGATTGCAGGGGCTTTATATTTAAAATGATCTTCAAACTCCTCAATTAAGCTTATATCTTTTGTTACATCTAAATTTAATTTAGTTGATGCAGATTTTATTGCATCAACTGCTGAAATAGATGGAGCTGTTACATTAATTTTATTTTCAATTAAAGCATGGAATCTATTAGCAAAATTTACAACACTATTATTTTGTATAGTTGCTGTAGAAATTGAATTAAAAATATCAATTCCATTAATTCTTTGCTGAATATAAAAACTAGTAAATTTACTTTTAGAATCAACTCTATCGTTAATAATTATATCATTTATATCATTTGTTTTAAAAGAATATTTTTCAATATTATTCTCTAAATACTTATTGATTNTTGCAAGATCATTTTGTTGTGAAAATGCTGATANNNCAAAAAATGTGATTGTANANAAAAGTAAAATTCTAATATTCATTGGCCGTAATTTTTTTATAAATTAATAATGCTTGGCTATCAGAAAAAGATGCAATATAGTGGCATATTTCTAATATTCTTGAGTACAGTTCTGGTTTGTTTATATCTATTGTGTCAGGCAAAAGATTTAGGATTAACTTATCATAGCTGTTAGTGTTTCCTTCATGTGTATTATTGGCTGCTGTAATATAGCTTTCTAATAATACACTTATAAGATTATATCCTGCAATTTCTTTTTCAATAACTTCCTTTGACTCATATATGTTCTCTACACTGATCTTAATAATATCCGAAATCTGAGCTTTATANTTNCTTCGATCCAAAAGGGATGATTCAAAGANTCCTTTTATTATTTCCTCCTCATTATTCATAAATATTTCNACACTCTCATTTATNAAAGTNTTTATAGATAAAGCTCTNAAATAGCTTATNCTATCAGTNGTNTTNCTTAGNTNATGATANTTNTNNGTATTAATTGAATCTCTTACCAAATTAATCAAATATTCTAATGCAAATTCTTCTTCAATTAGTCCAAGNTTTATGCCNTCNTCAAAATCAATTATTGTNTANCAAATATCATCAGCTGCCTCTACCAAATATGCTAACGGATGTCTTGTATAGCTTCCTGTTGAATCTTGCGATAATCCAAGTTCTTGTGCTATNTCAGAAAATANANCTNCCTCAGANTGAAANAACCCNTATTTCTTATGGGAAACATTTGNNGTAGGNTTTATAGGNAGNGATTCCTTTGGATATTTTACAAAAGCTCCAAGGGTAGCATAGCTTAATCTAAGACCTCCTTCTCTTCCAATTCTTGACTGGGTAAGAATTTTAAACCCATTTGCATTNCCTTCAAAATCACANAAATCTTGATACTGCTTNTTAGTTAAATCCTTAGAAAAATCTTTCCCCTTTCCGGATATAAAAAACTGTCCAATAGATTTTTCTCCAGAATGACCAAATGGAGGGTTTCCAATATCATGTGCTAATGAGGCAGAAGCTACAATTGCTCCAAAATCATTAGCCTGATAGCCATGAGCATTTCTTAACTCAGGATATTTTTCTAAAATTTTTAATCCTACTTTTCTGCCTAAAGACCTTCCTACAACACTAACCTCCAGGCTATGGGTTAGTCTAGTATGCACAAAGTCTTCACTAGATAGAGGGACTACCTGCGTTTTATCCTGCAGACTTCTGAATTCTGAAGAAAAAATTATTCTGTCATAATCTACCTCAAAACCAAGACGAGTTTCATCTTGATCTTTTCTTTCCCTTTTTTNNGTATCNCCAAATCTTTTTAATGATAATAATTTTTCCCAATTCATATATACTATAATAACCCCAATAATAATAAAAATGCAATTAATAAAATCATAATTGCAACTAAATTTCTTATAAAATTTAACGTAATTTTTTTCAATGTTATATGTCCTAATAAAGAGCCTAAAACTGCTGAAAAAATTGCAGCAGAACCTAAAGCTAAATAATTTGATATTTCAAAATCCTTGATACTAGNAATATAAACACCTATTCTTGTTAGGTCAACAAAAAATGATATTACAACAGTTGTAGCAACAAACACAGTTTTTTCTAAATTTAATTTTATTAAAAATGCACTTCTAAGAGCCCCTTGATTTCCTGTTAATCCGCCAAAAAAGCCACTTAAAACTCCTCCTAGAGGCAAAATAGATTTACTAAATTTCATCTTATAAAAAAAAGGAATTAAATCAATTAAGGCAAATACTATAAGTATGATGGCAATTATAAACTCCATATAGGATACCTGAGTTTGCGCATACAATAAATTATGTGTAAAAAAAGTGTTTTCGCTAATATAAAATAATGCATAGGAGCCCAAGAAAGCTGCTAATATTGCAGGAATTCCAAATTTTAATAATACTTCCCTGTTAAAACTTTTGCCAATAATAGAAAGCTTGAAAATATTATTAGAAAAATGCACTATTCCTGTAAGAGAAATTGCAATTTCGGGNGGGAAAAATATTAACATAACTGGAGTCAAAATAGTTCCAAGGCCAAAACCAGAGAAAAATGTTAATAGTGCTGCAAAAAAAGCTACTAAGGATATAATTAAAATCTCCATTTTATTTTTAATTTAGAAACTAATATAATATTCTTTATTATTATAATATTATTTATATCTATCATCATAAAATGAAAAATAAACTATTATTACTATTCCTAACTATTTCAATTTTAAGTTTAAGTGCTCAAAATGATGCAGTGTATGAAAACTGGTCTAGCATAGATGTAGATTACTCTATAAATAAAAATATAGACATATANGCGTCTGGACAANTAAGAATTAAATCGGTGGGAGATACCTATAATAAATCGTTTATTGAAATAGGCTCAAAATTTAAAATAAACAAAAATTTAGAATCGGGTATTGGATATAGAGAGATAGATCAACTAGATGATACTGGCAGTCAACAAAGCCATCAAAAATCTGAGAGATACCATGGCTTTGTTCAAGGAACCGTTGATATAAAAGAATTTCAAGTCAGGTTAAGACTCCAATTTCAAAGAGAAGAAGAAAAGGAGCTTGCAGGATGGGAATTATTCAAAAAAGATTTTATTAGGACAAGAATAGAATTAAAATATGATATTAAGGACTGGAAAGCTGATCCCAGAATAGGTATTGAGTTCTTTACAAAAGANAATTTAAATTTTGATGAAAATTATAAAAAATACAGATTTTCATTTGGCACAAAACTAAAATTAAAAGGACCAAATTCTCTCACAATAAAATATATTTTACAAGAAGAGGTTAGGGTTGATTCGCCGGTATCTCATCACATATTAAGATTAAACTATAATTATTCAATTAAAAGAAAATAATTACTTGTCAATAACTTAACATTGAATTAACATTGTTAAGGTATTCTATTTTGATATTTGTGCTAAATAAAATTTATCATGAATACAAAAAATTTAATCTTATTATTTATTCTTTTTCCTTTTTTTGCTTTCACCCAAACTTCTGAAAGCGAATCCAAAGGAGAGCCTCATTTCAAAGTTTTTTGGAATTACAACTATGATTTTTCAGATGATGTTACCCAAACTAGTGCCTTTGAACTGGATCGAGTTTATCTGGGATATAAATACAAATTCAATGATAATATCTCTGCTAAAATAACTTATGATGTAGGGAAAAATGATGCTGGCAGCAATTATACTGCGTTTGTTAAAATAGCCCAACTTGATTATAAACTAAGCTCAAAAGTAAAACTTAGTATGGGTATGATTGGTGGAAAACAATTTAATGATCAAGAAAAAGTTTGGGGATACAGATACATCTATAAAACTTTACAAGATGAAAATAAATTTGGCTCTAGCGCTGACTTAGGAATTAACGCAGAAATAAAATTAAGTGATAAACTAACCAGTAATATTTTTGCTATAAACGGGGAGGGGTATAAAAATCCTCAGGATTCAGATGGTAACCAAAGAATTGGACTTAACTTAATATATTCTATGTCAAAAAATGTAAAACTAAAATTTTATTATGATACTCAAGCTTCTGAAAATTCAGAATCTATAAACAATATAGGATTATTTGCTGGTTATCAATCAGACAGCTATAGCATTGGCACAGAATATAATAAGATGGAAAATGGGACAACATATAAGACAGCTATTGACAACCATAATCTAGATGGAATTTCAATTTATAACAGATATATATTAAATGATAAGTTTGAAATTTTTGCAAGATATGACCAAATAACCTCAAATACATTAGATGGAGCAACTAGCTCTTGGAATTATGATAATGATGGTTCGTTAATTATTGCTGGAGCCCAATATACTGCAAATAGTGGTGTAAAATTTTCAATCAACGCAAGAAATTTTGATTATAAAAATTTAGGCACTAACTTGTTTGAAGTAAACGTTGAATTTAAACTGCAATAAGAAATGGAAAATATTTATTTATTAATGTTAGTTGCCCTAGTTG
>PACY01000051.1 GCA_002700405.1 Flavobacteriaceae bacterium
ATGTATTTTTTCCTTAAATATAATAAGAGATAATAATCCTAAGGTTGATGATATTTTTTTACCATTTAAAACTAATTGGATTAATGCCATAATAGCTTATATACTACTTGTTTTTCTTGTTGCAGTAGGTTTTATTTTATTAATTATTCCAGGAATAATTGCCTCATTAATGTTCTCACAAGTATTTTTTATTTTAGGTGAAAACAAAGAAATGGGAGCATATGATGCACTTGTGAAGAGTATGAATATGATGAAAGGCTATAAATGGAAATTTTTTAAAATTAACTTAAGACTTTTTGGATTAGCTATCTTATGTATTTTTACTTTATTTATTGGTTTTATTTGGCTAATTCCATATCAAAATGTTGTTTTTGCTACATTCTATGATGATATTAAGGACAGCCCTAGTTTTNAAANTCAGGANTNTTTNAANTAATTATTNAGGCTTCTNTTTAGGACTTTATATTCTTCNTAACATTCACTTATNGCATCTAGGATTTGAAGATCATTAGCTTTAGCNATAAAATCGTCAGAATAATTACACTCACTAATTAATAAGTCTAAATCAACTTTNTCAAGTTGAAGTAATACAAGNAGCATTTCTCTATCAAATCTATTGGATAATANATNCCNTATTTTNTTATCAGCTTTCATTTTTCTAAGCTTTCTTAATTCATTTGGTTGTTTNCCAAATATTTTATGTAAGAAATCAAATGGATTAAAAATAGCGTTTAATGCCTTTGTAGCGGCACTTGTAGGTCTTGCACTAGATTCATANCCTACATTAGTAAGNCCAGAAATACTGTACCTAAAATTTCTATTGATAGGCACNTGTTTTATNTCTATTTCGAGATATCCTGTAAGTTTTAATTGATTTACTACAACTTCTTCAAGTGCTAAAGCAAGCTCAGTTAATTCAATACTAGTATTAATTCCATATTTAANCCAATCATTAGTAACCCTAACCTTNATTGATTTAAATCCTAGGTATGAAAAATGAAGTGTNTCATCNACTTGTACTCTTATTTCAAATTCACCCTTTTTATTTGTGGCAGTACCAATAACCTTATTTAGNTTAACAATATTNACNTTCTCTAAAGGCATATTGTTNTTTGCATTTAGAATTGTACCCTTAACAGTAGTTATTTCTTGTGAAAAAGAAATGNTGNAAAAAAGAAGGAAAATAAATAGTAGTGTTTTTCTCATCAATAAAAAATATTGCTAAATATAGTAAACTTTGTTATTTAAAGAATATAAATAGTTTAGGTTAACTGATATTTAACAATAATTATTTAAATAGGTTATTAATTTATTTACTGCNTTTGATCTATGNCCAATTTTATTTTTATNAGCCATATNCATTTCTCCAAATGTTTTATTATATCCTTTTGGTAAAAAAACTGGGTCATATCCAAATCCATTAGAGCCTCTTTTTTTTGNAAGTATTTCCCCNTCACATATTCCAGTGAAAGTNGTTNATTTATTGTTNATNTTTAAGGCAATTACTGTTTTAAATCTAGCAGTTCTATTAGTNCTTTNCTCCATNCATTCAATTAGCTTTTGNATNTTTAATTCATCAGTTGCGTTTTTNCCAGCAAATCTTTTAGAATATACTCCAGGCTTCCCATCTAAAAAATCAACTTCAAGNCCAGTGTCATCAGCAAAACAGTCATACCCATAATTATTTTTAATAAAATTGGCTTTTAAAATAGCATTGCCTTTAATTGTATTTTCACTTTCAATTATCTCTTCATTAAAAGAGATGTCTTTAAGACTAATAATTTTTATTTGATTACTAATCATATTACTTACTTCTTGTAATTTGTTTGGGTTNTTTGTNGCAAATACTAATTTCATTTAATTATTGTGATAAGGTTCNTTTTTTAATATAGTAAAACTTCTATAGAGCTGTTCTAAAAATATAATNCTTACCATTTGATGAGAAAAAGTCATTTTTGATAATGAAATTTTCTCNTTAGCTCNTTTTAATAATTTATCTGAGAAACCATAAGCTCCTCCTATTATAAAAATGATNTCTTTTTTACTAGAATTTANGTGATGTTGTATGAACTTCGAAAAAAAGANAGAGCTTAGTTCTTTCCCATTTTCATCAAGAAGGATTATATGACTATCAGCCTTAATATTTTTTAATATTGCTTCAGCTTCTTTGTTTTTTTGAATGCTTTTATTCTTTATNGATTTTATTTCATTTATGATTATAANCTCAAAATTTATATAATGANTTATTTTACTTAAATAAGATTTAATTAGACTNGAAAAATCTTGACTCTTAGTTTTTCCTATAGCTATACATTTGATCTTCATTATATAAACTTATATTGTAAAATATTTATAAATGTACTATATTTTATGTATAAGTAAATTAGTATTTCTTNTTTCAAAAANGATATATTTTTAAAGTATTAAAATGAGTTATTTTATAGACGTTATNCTTCCTATTCCTGTTAATCAATTATTTACATATGAGATTAATGAGGATGAATTTTCTTTTTTAAAAAAAGGTATGAGAGTCGCAGTTCCTTTTGGAAGAAAAAAGATATATACTTCTATAGTGTTTTCAATACATAACAATTTACCTNCTAGTTATGAGGTTAAATCTATTTTTCAAATNATTGATAATAAACCATTAGTAAATGAAGAGCAATTAAAATTTTGGGAATGGATTTCAAAATACTATATGTGCTCAATAGGTGAAGTTTTAAGAGCANCTATTCCTAGTATTTTACTACTAGAAAGTGAAACCTCAATTTCCAAACTTGAAAATTCAAATATAAATCATGATGATTTGGATGATCAAGAGTTTCTAATTATGCAAGCTTTAGAAACTCAATCTCCNTTAAAAATAAATGAGATTACANANATTTTAAANAAGAAAAATATTTTCAATCATTTAGATTNACTAAGTGAGAAAAACCTAATAGCTATAAATGAGAGTCTATATTCTAAATACAAACCAAAATTTTCAAGGTNTTTAAATCTTTCAGAATCATTTATTACTAAAGATGCTGTTGGTGATTTAAAAATAAGTTTAAAACGCTCACCAAAACAGCTAGAAGTATTGAACTNTTTTTTAGATCATAATAATAAAAATGATTTAATAGAGATTTCAGATTTAAAAAATATTGCTAAAGCTTCAACAGCTATTATTAAAAAAATGATTGATAGAGGTGTATTTAAAGAGTCTTATATTCAAANAGATAGAATTCAAAATTCTAAAATTAATGTTAGTAAAGAAATTAAATTAAGTAAAGGTCAGAATACTGCATATAATAAAATTTTAGATTCATTTAATAGAAATAAAACTGTATTGTTCAATGGAGTAACATCATCTGGAAAGACAGAGGTATATATCAAAATAATTCAGTATATCTTAGAAAAAGGAGTACAGGTTTTATATTTAGTTCCAGAGATTGCGTTAACTACTCAATTGGTTAGTAGGTTATCCCAGGTTTTTTCTGAAGAATTAATAGTTTATCACTCTAGATTTTCAATTAATCAAAGGGTAGAGATATGGAATAAAGTTCTAGACTCAAAAAAACCACAATTAATAATAGGAGCAAGGTCATCTTTGCTTTTGCCATTTAGTAATTTAAAATTAATAATTATTGATGAAGAACATGAGCAGTCCTATAAGCAACATGAGCCTTCGCCTAGATATCATGCAAGAGATTCGTCAATTGTGTTATCAAAACATTTTAAGTCTAATGTTTTGCTTGGATCTGCTACACCAAGTATAGAAAGCTATTACAATGCAGTTGTTTTAAATAAATATGATTTGGTGAGTTTAGATGAAAGATATAATAATTTACAACTACCATTTATAGAACTAATTAATATTAGAGAAAAATATAAAGAAGGGAAAATGGTTGGTATTTTTAGTGATAATCTTCTTGAGCAAATCAGCAAAACTGTTAATGAAAAAAAACAAGTTATATTGTTTCAAAATAGAAGAGGCTTCTCTCCAATTATTGAATGTAATAAGTGCGGTTATTCTCCTAGATGTGTGAACTGCGATGTAAGTTTAACCTATCATTATAACAATAAATCACTGCGTTGTCATTATTGTGGGTATAATATTGATTTAATAGATACTTGTCCTTCGTGTTTAAATAACAATATAGTTTCCAAGGGGTTTGGAACTCAGCAGGTTGAACTTGAGATAAGTGAATTATTTCCAAATTATAGAATTAAAAGATTAGACTATGATACAACTAGAGGAAAAAATAGTTTTAATAACATTATATCATCTTTTGAAAAAAATGAATTTGATATTTTAATTGGAACACAAATGGTCACTAAAGGTTTAGATTTTAAAAATGTAAAGTTAGTAGGAGTATTAAATGTAGATAATGCCTTAAATTTTCCTGATTTTAGAGCATATGAGAGATGTTACCAATTAATTCAACAAGTTGCAGGCAGATCAGGTAGGTCAAAAGAAAGAGGGAAAGTATTAATTCAAACATTTAATTCTTCAAATGATATCTTTAATCAGATTATTTCAAATGATTACGAATCAATGTTTAATAATCAGATTAAAGAAAGAAAGGGATTTAAGTATCCTCCATTTTATAAATTGATTAAAATAACCTTAAAACACAGAAATTTTACCCTTGTTAATGAATCTGCAGCTTGGTTAGCTAAGAACTTAACTCATGTTCTTAAAGGGAATGTATTAGGACCAGAATTTCCTCACATTAATAGAGTTAGAAATAAATATCAAAAGAATATTCTTATTAAAATACCCTTAGATCAATCTTTAATTGCAACAAAGAGTTTTATTAATAAATCTAAAGATAAATTACACTCGATTTCTTCTTATTCTTCTGTTAGTGTAATAATTAACGTTGATAATTATTAATTAGACTCTAATATTTTGTCTAAATCTGCTTTTTTGTTTCTGCTAATTGGAATTAAACTAGATTCAATTTCTACAGTTTTGCTTGTAATATTATCAATCTTATCTAGATTTATAATATATGACTTGTGAATTCTTAAGAACTTATTTGTTGGTAATTTTTTTTCAAAATTTCTTAATGAAGATAGAACTATAATATTTGACTTAGAAGTAATGACTTTTACATAATCACCAAATGCTTCTACCCATTTTATATCTTTAGTATAAACTTTTCTCTTCTTAAGGTTACTTTTTAGATATAAATGACTTTTGTTTTTTTCTTCAGAGTTGTTATTTATAGTATTTAATTTTTTTTCAATTTTTTCAATTTTTTCTTCATTTAAAGGTGTTTTAATATAATCTAAGGTATTATAATCAAAACTCTTGAAAGCATGGTCAGTTTGATCACTTATAAATACAATAAATGGATTTGAGTTTAATGAATCTAAAAAATTAAATGGGTTAAACATTGGAAGAGTGAATCCAATAAAAATTATATCGACACTAATTGAACTTAAAAAATCCTTAGAATCTTTAAAATTATCAAAAGATGATAAAATTATAAATTTTCCACTTTTTTCTAAAAGTGTTTTAAGAATTTCTATATTCTTAGAATCATGATCAATTATTATACATTTCTTATCCAATTCCTAACAATACTTTATGTTTTATAATTATAAAATTAACTAATTTGGATATTTAATCTAAAAAATTGTCAAAACAATTTAAAATACCTACTTTTGCAGGCATTAAAAAATAAATAGAAATGAATAATTATGAAACTGTTTTCATTTTAAATCCCGTTTTATCTGATGATCAGATAAAGGAAACAGTCCAGAAATATGAGAAATTTTTGACATCTAAAGGTGCTAAATTTGTTTCCAAGGAGGATTGGGGGTTGAAGAAGTTAGCTTATCCTATTCAAAATAAAAAGAGTGGGTTTTACCATCTTTTTCAATATTCTGTTGATCCAACTGCAATACCAGAGTTGGAAGTAGAATTTAGAAGAGACGAAAGATTCATGAGATATCTGACAGTAAAATTAGATAAACATGCTATTGAATGGGCTGAAAAAAGAAGAGAAAAATTAAAAATTAAAGCATAAAGTTATGTCAAATATTCAACAACAGGCAAAAGGAAAGAGTGATGGTGAAATCAGATATTTAACTCCTCTTAACATAGACAATGCTACAGTTAAAAAATATTGTCGATTTAAGAAGTATGGAATTAAATATGTCGATTATAAAGATCCAGCTTTTTTATTACAATTTGTAAATGAGCAAGGTAAGTTATTACCTCGAAGATTAACTGGAACATCATTAAAATATCAAAGAAAGGTGTCTGTGGCAGTTAAAAGAGCTAGACATCTTGCTTTAATGCCGTATTTAGCCGATTTGTTAAAGTAAAATTTCTAAAATGGAAATAATATTAAAAAAAGACGTAGAAGGAGTTGGTTTTAAAGATGATGTCATCACTGTTAAGAATGGTTTTGGCAGAAATTTTCTAATACCTAATGGCTCAGCTATTCTTGCAACGCCTTCAGCTAAGAAAATACTAACAGAGAATCTTAAGCAGCAAGCTGTTAAGGATAAGAAGATTGTAGACGATGCAAATAAGATTGCAAAGAAAATAAATGCTTTAGAAATCAAAATAAAATCTAAAGTAGGAGAGGGGAAAAAGCTTTTTGGCTCTGTAAATAACAGTAATGTTCAAAATGAACTTAAGGAAAATGGAGTTGATATTGATAAAAAATCTATAATGATTACAGGCAGTAGTCTAATTAAACAATTAGGAAAGTATAATGCAGTTATAAGATTGCATAGAGATGTGATCTTTGACTTACCATTTGAAGTAGTTGCTGAAAAAAAATAATATAATTAAAAATATATTTTTAAAACACCTATTTCTAATAGGTGTTTTTTTTATGTAATTATTTAAATAAAAAAATAAATACTAACAATTAAATTATAATTTTGCATAATATGAGTAATAAGCCAGGCATACCGAAAGGGACTAGAGACTTTGATTCAATTCAATTATATAAAAGAAATTATATAATTGAAATAATTAAAGACAGCTTTTTAAGGTTTGGATTCAATCCAATTGAAACTCCAAGCTTTGAGAGGTCTAGCACACTATTGGGTAAATATGGAGACGAAGGTGACAGGTTAATCTTTAAAATCTTAAAATCTGGTGATTTCTTAAAAAAACTAGATAATGACGATTTTTCTGATAAAAATAGTGCAGAAATTGCTTCAAAAATATCTGATAAAGCATTAAGATACGACCTAACCGTTCCTTTTGCTCGCTATGTAGTTCAAAATCAAAATGAAATTAATCTTCCCTTTAAAAGATTTCAGATCCAACCAGTATGGAGAGCAGATAGACCACAAAGAGGAAGATTTAGAGAATTTCTTCAATGTGATGCAGATGTAATTGGATCAAAATCTCTTTATCAAGAAATTGAATTTATTCAGCTTTTTGACAAAATATTTGAATCTCTAAATATAAATGGAGCTGTAATTAAATTAAATAGTAGAAAAATTCTAATTGGTCTTTCAGAAATTCTTGGTTGTAAAGATAAATTTAAAGATTTAACAATTGCACTAGATAAAATAGATAAAATTGGAATTGATTCTATGAGTAAAGAATTGAAATCAAAAGGCTTTAAACAAAAATCCATAGATACAATAATTAAAATAATTAGTTTTTCTGGAGATTTTGATAAGACAATTTCTTTTTTAAAATCAAATTTCAAGAATTCAGAAATAGGAATGGAGGGTGTTGTTGATATGGAATTTATTTACTCAGCAATTAAAAAACTTAAGCTTAATTCATCTATTTTATCTTTTGATTTAAGTTTAGCTAGAGGAATTGATTACTATACTGGAGTTATTTTTGAAGTTTCTGCACCTAAAACTGTTTCAATTGGCTCTATAGCTGGTGGGGGTAGGTATGATAATTTAACTGAAATATTTGGTCTATCTAATATGAGTGGGATTGGTGTTAGCTTTGGGCTGGATAGAATATATATGGTGTTAGATGAATTAGGTTTATTTCCTAATATAAAAAGGAGTACAGTTAAAGTTTTATTTTTAAATTTTGGAGATAAGAGCTCATTGTATTCAATGGAAGCAATGAGTGAATTGAGACAAAACAATATATCTACTGAATTATATCCCGACAACTTAAGTATAAAAAAACAACTAAGCTATGCTAATAAAAATAAAATACCATTTGTTGTTTTTGTTGGAGATGATGAATTAAAATCTAAAAAATACACTCTTAAAGAAATGAATACAGGAGATCAAGAATTACTAACGATCTCTAAACTCATAAATAAATTAGCTTAATGAAAAAGATAATTTTTCTGATTCTAATTATTTTATTTTCATGTAGTGAGAACGAAAATTCTGATGAACAAAATAATATTGATTGTTCTGGAGATTTTTCAACAGCTGGAATATTAGTTGATATTAATGAAGAAATCTTCAACGATGATGAATCAGTTAACAATTATAGCAGATATTCCTGGTCATCAGATGGAGTTGATAGAATTTTAAATGGAAACGGAATTCCAAATCATGAGGTTGGAACTTTTCCAAACAATCATAATCCAAACAGTATAAGTGAACAAACTGTAAATAAGAGTTTTACACTTTGCCCAATAATAGTTTACGAAAATGGAATCGAGGCAGGTAGTCCTGGTTCAGCAATTGCTTATGCTTTAAATAGTGTGAAATTTGACCCTGCAACTGCAGGAAGGTGTAATGACGAAGGAGAATGTTGTTTAGCGCAATGTCAAGGAAATTGGAATATTGAAGCATTAGGTCATGAGACTTTCAATTTTGGAGACGATATGAACCATGCTCATGTACAACCTAATGGAGCATATCATTACCATGGTATGCCTGAACTACTTATGGATTTTTTAGGAAATAATCAAAGTATTACGATCGTTGGATGGGCATCTGATGGTTTTCCTATTTATGCGAGATATGGTTATTCAAACGCTGATGATTCTACTAGTGAAGTTTTAGCATTACAACCAAGTTATAGATTAAAAAATCAACCAGATACAAATCGACCGAGCATTTTAACTTCATTAGCTGGTCCAGGAGGTGGAAATAATCCTAATACACCTATTCCAATGGGTGCTTTTACTCAGGATTATGAATATGTTGAGGGGCTAGGAGATTTAGATGAATGCAACGGACGCTTTGGGGTTACACCTGAATTTCCTGATGGTATCTATTATTATGTCGTTACTGATGATTTTCCTTTCTTTACAAGATGTTTAAAGGGTGATGTTTAGAATAACTATAGGATATTGTACGAAAATAAAAAAACGGCTACACTTTATAAAAGCATAACCATTTTTATTGTTTTAGTAGCGAGACCGAGATTTGAACTCGGGACCTCCGGGTTATGAATCCGACGCTCTGACCAACTGAGCTATCTCGCCATAATTTTAAGGGAAGCAAATATAAAATTTAAATTTTTTACATTCAACATATGTTAGATAAATTATTTTAAATAATTATTATATAACTTAAGAATAAATGTATATATTACGATTATAATTATATGGTTATGTCAGACAGAATTAAATATGAAATGGAATTTCCAATAAAAGTTTCTCAAAGACTTTTATTCCAGTATCTTTCAACTCCTTCGGGTCTTTCAGAATGGTTTGCTGACAATGTAAATTCAAGAGGAGAAAAATTTATTTTTATTTGGGATGATTCTGAGGAAGTAGCAAATTTAGTTTCGAAAAAAATGCCAGAAAAAATTAAGTTCCAATGGGATGAAGATAAGGATACGGATTATTTTTTTGAATTAAGAATTCAATTTGATGAAATTACAAAAGACGTTTCATTAATCGTTACAGATTTTGCTGACGAAGATGAAGTGGAAGAATCAAAAATGTTATGGACAAATCAGATCGCTGATTTAAAAAAAGTATTAGGTTCTTCGTAGTTTTTAATTATGATTAGGATTTTCAGGTGCATTAGACCATATTATATAATCATCTCCTAATTTTTTTATCTCTTCTTTCCAAAACTCATTTGACTTTGAGCCTAAAATCTTGTGCATAAATCTATTATTGGTAATAATCCATGATTTCTGTTTAATCTCATTATTTATCTGTGAGAGAGTCCATCCTGAATATCCAGAGAAAAACCTAATATTATTAGTGTTTGCTTTATTATTTTTTATAACATTTTTTACATCTGAAAACTCTCCACCCCAAAATAAGTTATTAGATATTTTAATTGAATTTGATATTAAATCAGGAATGTTATGGATATAATATAAATTGTCTTTATTTACTGGACCACCATTATGTATTATAAAATCTTTACCATTTCCTGAAATGATATCTTGAAAATTATGCTCAAGTGGTTTATTCATAATAAAACCTACTATTTCTTTTTCTTCATTACATTCGGTAATTAATATAATAGCTCGATTGAAATAGGGGTCATTAATTATGCTAGGGTCAGCTAATAATAAACATCCTTTAGAAATCTCTTCTAATCTTATTAAATCATCTTGCATTTTTCGTGAAAATTAAAGCCATTAATCAAAGATTTAATATCTAATGTATTTTTTCCTTCAAACTTAATTAATGATGGGTATATATACCCATCAGAAGTAGCTATTTTAATATTATCTTTATTGACAATCACTTTCCCAATAGTATAACTATGTTTTTCATTAGCATACTTAGATTTATAAATTATTAGATTAATTGTTTTTGTATGATTATCTAAAACACTTCTTGCTCCAGGATATGGGCTTAAACCTCTAATTTTATTATATATTTTTTCAGATGAATCCTCCCAATTTATTTTGCAGTTAGTTTTATTTAATTTCGGTGCACTATTGTTAGGCTTGTGGTCTAATTGATTTTGTGTTAAAACTCTTTTACTACTAAATATTTTGTCAATAGATTTAATTAATAAAGCACCACCTAATTCCATCAATTTATCATGAATATCCCCAGCTGTTTCATTATTGTTTATTGCAATTTTTGACTGGTCAATTATTTCTCCTGTATCGATTTTGTTATTTATAAAAAATGTTGATACTCCAGTGTATTTTTCCCCATTAATAATAGACCAATTAATAGGTGCAGCTCCTCGATATTCAGGCAGTAAGGATGCATGAACATTAATAGTTCCATATTTTGGAATTTTCCATAAAATTTCAGGTAACATTCTAAATGCTACAACTACTATTAGATCAGGTTTATATGACTTTATTTTACTTATAAAATCGTTTTCTTTTAGATTGGTAGGTTGTAGAATAGTTATTTTATTTTCTTTAGCATATTTTTTTACAGGAGATTCTTTTAATTTTAAACCTCTTCCAGCAGGTTTATCAACCGATGTAACTACGCATAATAAATTGTAATTATTGATAATATTTTTTATACATGGAATAGCAAATTCTGCAGTACCCATGAAAATGATTTTCTTTTCACTATTCATTTTGGTACTGTTTTAATTTATTAATAATAAAGTCAACTCTATTGTCAATAGTGTCTTTAGGTACAATAATTATTTTATACCCATAATCATTATATGTCTTTTTTATATAACTATCTATAGATATTACCTGATCAAAAGATTCATATCTTACAACGTCAGAAGAGTATATGCTTTTCCATGGCTCTAATAAAAAGACAATGTCATATCTATATTGATTAATTGCTTTTATAAACTTATTTGATATCCTAGCTTTTTTGAAATTTAGATAAGCAAGAATATCAGGTATACCCCTATCAAAAAATACATGTTTGATATTGGATACACTAGAACTATTATATTGCTTAATACGGCCTTTTAGCAATTCTTCGCTAAATAGTATAGGGTCTGATAAGAAAAGTTGCTCAATCCCTTTTTTTCTATATTTCAAAGTAATTTCTCTTGAAATCTCATTAAGACATTTAAAGTTATTTCCTTCTAATGCTTTAATCAAGGAACTTTTGCCTGTTCCAGGACCACCAGTTATTATAATTTTATCAGTCATAAATTACAAGAATGAGCTATAAAAATCGTTAATAATGTTTAAATTAAAAAAATTAATAACTACTATATTTGTTGTTAGAATAATTATACAATATAAATGGAGGATATAAATAAAATTTTTTATAATAATTTAAATCAGTTGTTAGAGCAAACTTCCCAGTGGCCTTGTGAATATTTATTTAAGTTTATTGTTAAGTCTGATGAAAAGAAAATTAAAATTATTGAATCCATTTTTGATAATACTGGAGCAATAATTAAAAAAAAACATTCCAGTAATAATAACTACACTAGTATTTCAGTCAATGTAATAATGAATCAATCCATGGATGTTATTGAAAAATACAAAGAAGTTTCTAATAAAGTTAAGGACGCAATTTTATTATAACATATAACCTGTTATTATATATTTTTTGTATTTTGCCGACTTAAGTGAATCTTCACTAATTATTTAATTTAAATTTTTTGTTTTGATAGATAAATTAGAATACAATACGAGTCGTGAGGAATTAATTATCCCTGAGTATGGAAGACATATACAAAAGATGATTAATTATGCATCATCAAGAGAATCCAAAGAGGATAGGAATAAATTAGCGAATGCTATAATATCAATCATGGGGAATCTACAACCTCATCTTAGGGATGTCCCCGATTTTCAACATAAACTATGGGATCAGTTATTTATTATGTCTGATTTTAAATTAGATGCTGATTCACCATTTGAAAAACCTTCTAGAGAAGTTTTAGAGGCAAAACCTGACCCTTTATCATATCCTCAGAATTTTCCTAAGTATAGGTTTTACGGAAATAATATTAAGATTATGATTGATGAGGCTATTAAATGGGAAGAAGGAGATATGAAAGAAGGTTTAATATTTACAATTGCAAATCATATGAAAAAGTGTTTTTTAAATTGGAATAAGGATAGCGTTACCGATTCAGTTATTTTTGATCATTTATTTGAGCTTTCAGATGGAAATATTGATATTAGAAAAACAGAAGAGACTCTGCTAGATTCATCTCTATTATTACGACCTAAAAAGAAATATAATAACAAAAGGCCTATTAGAAAAAACAATAGACCTAGAAAGAGGTACTAAAAATTTATAATACATGGAAACTTTTAAAATCAAAGGTGGTTTTGAGTTAAAAGGTGAAATTACTCCTCAAGGGGCAAAGAATGAAGCTCTTCAAGTAATTTGTGCTACAATTCTTACAGATAAAATAGTTACAATTCACAATATTCCAGATATTATAGATGTAAAACGATTAATTGATCTTCTATCTAAACTTGGTGTAAATATTAAGAAAATAAATACCAATTCTTATTCATTTCAGTCAGATAAATTAAATCTAGATTATTTAGAATCTGAAGAATTTAAAAAGGATGGTAAAAGCTTGAGAGGATCAATAATGATTGTAGGTCCACTTTTATCAAGATTTGGAAAAGGCTATATTCCTAAACCTGGTGGTGATAAAATTGGAAGAAGAAGGTTGGAC
>PACY01000052.1 GCA_002700405.1 Flavobacteriaceae bacterium
GCTTTTATTGCCTCAATCACTGTTCTAATTCCGTAAACATCTAATGTTTTTTCCATCTATTCTATTAATATATATATCTTTTATTCTCTATACTTATTAATTATATTAATTTATAAGTATAGAGAATAAAAGATATATATTAATAAAATAGATGGAAAAAACATTAGATATTTACGGAATTAGAACAGTGATTGAGGCAATAAAAGCAGGAGACAAAACAATAGATAAAATTTTTATTCAAATTGGGCTCAAAGGAGGCTTAATTAATGAGCTGGAAGCACTAATAAGACAAAACAAACTAAAGTCTTCTTATGTACCATCACAAAAACTAAACAAGCTTTCAAAAAAGAATCACCAGGGAGTAATTGCAAGAATTTCGCCAATTAAGTTTTATGAGCTTAATGAAATTATGGGGAAAATAGAAGGAAAAAAAGACGCCCTAATACTAATTCTTGATCAAATTAGTGATGTAAGGAATTTTGGAGCAATAATAAGAACAGCTGAAGTTTCAGGTGTAGATGCAATTATAATTCAAAATCAATCATCTGCTCCAATTAATGCAGATACGGTAAAAACAAGCGCAGGGGCTGTATTTAATGTTCCTATATGTAAAGTAAGCCATATAAAAGATGCTATTTACCATCTAAAATCTTCTGAAATAATGATTGTTTCTGCTAATGAGAGGTCTGACAAGACTATATACGATGTGAAATTAAAAAAACCTGTTGCATTGATTATGGGATCAGAAGAAAGAGGTATCGCCACATCTATACTTAAATTATCAGATGAACAGGTTAGACTTCCTATGTTTGGTAAAATTGAGTCATTGAACGTTTCTGTTGCATGTGGTATTTTACTATACGAAGTTGTAAGACAGAGAATATAAGCCGGCAATCATATATAGGATTTTAGCTCAGATAAGCAATTAACCGATATAATGTCTTTTTCTGGAGTAATATTATGATAATTAAATAAAATTGCCTTTAGCCCTACATTAATGGCTCCTAATACATCAGCCTGATAACTGTCCCCTATCATAAGAGAACTACTGCTTGTTGTAGCTGCCTTTTTTAAGGCGTGATTAAAAATTATTGGATTTGGCTTCTTATACCCTACCTCTTCAGAAATTGTAATTGTATTAAAATATTTAATGATTTTTGATTTCTCTAATTTCTTCTTCTGAACTTCTTTAAAACCATTAGTAATAATATGCATCTGATATCTATTACTTAAATATTCTAAGAGATCAATTGTTCCAGGAATCATATGGTTGAAACTAGACAGATGATCTATATAGTCGATAGAAAGTTTGTTAATCATCTTATCATCAACCTTTATGCTAAGTTTATTGAATGTATCCGACAAACGATAAAACCTTAATTTTTCTTTTGAAATTTTATTTTCCCTATAAAGACTCCAATAATTATTATTTATAGGGTGATATGCGTTAAGAAAATTCTCAACGCTAATATTTAATTTATTGAGCTGAAAGATTTTGATGAAAGTTAAATTAGAATTCTTGTCAAAATCCCATAGGGTATGATCTAAATCAAAAAATATATCTGAGATTTTACTTACATCCATATAAGTTTATTTAATACGTTCCTTTATAAATTCAAAATCAATACCTTCAAATTTTCCTGAACTCATCAATACTAAAGCTAAATTATAAAATTTCAATGATGACAAATAAGTAACTAAATCATCTGAATTATTTATAACTTTTAAATTCTTATGCTTAAAAGCCGCAGAAATTTCATCATTAACAAGAGGTTCCATATTTTTTAATTTAAGCGCCTTTTTTGAATAAAAAATTATAGCCTCATCTGCAGAACCTAATGCATTTTTATATTGCTTAATAAAATCAATGTTTAAGCTGCTGTATGTATGAAGTTCAAAGCATGCAATGATTTTCTTATCAGAATTTTGACTTTTTACTGCAGATGTGGTTGCTTGAACCTTACTTGGTGAGTGTGCAAAATCTTTATATGCGACTGAATTAGAGTTTTTACATATTAATTCTAATCTATTACTTGCTCCATCAAATGATTTTATTGCATTATAGAAATTCTCTTCAGAAACCCCCATATGTTCACAAATAAACTTAGCTCCCATTAAATTGCTAAGGTTATGTTCTCCAAAAATCATTAATGGAATTTTTTTATCATCTAAATCAAGATATGTAATATTATTTTTTACTGAATAATCTGGAATACTATATGGAATAATAGAAATTTGTTTAGTGGATTCATTTACCATACTGGTTAAATCAATATCATCTGTGTTATAAACCAATGTGCCGTTGTCATTAATCGAATCGATAAAAATTCTAAACTGATCTAAGTAAACATCATAAGTTGGGAAAACATTGATATGATCCCACGCAATACCACTTATTAAAGCTAAGTCAGGTTTATACAAATGAAATTTTGGCCTTAAATCTAAAGGAGAAGTTAGATATTCATCCCCTTCTAATACAATAAATTTATTCTCTTCAGTTATTTTAACCATTACTTCAAAGCCTTTTAATTGAGCTCCAACCATATAATCCACATCGATATTATTAAAATTCATGACATGAAGGATCATAGATGTTATGGTAGTCTTACCATGACTCCCTCCAATTACTACTCTAAACTTTTCAGTTGACTGATTGTATATAAACTCAGGATATGAAAATATTTTAATTCCTAATTCCTTGGCTTTTAATAACTCCGGATTATCAGATTTAGCATGCATTCCAAGAATAACAGCATCTAAATCTTTTGAAATATTTTTTGTNTTCCATCCAAATTTTTNAGGCAATAAACCATACTTATATAATCTTGATTTTGAAGGATCATTAATTACATCATCACTTCCTGATACATCGTAGTTTTTGTTTTTTAATGCTATAGCCAAGTTATGCATAGCAGCNCCACCTATTGCTATAAAATGAACTCTCATTTATCAAGNTTTTTTTTNAANATTATCATTTCTCTNTACACACTTTGATTNTCAATTTGATTAGAATTNTAATAAGAAATTGCATTATCTANCTGCACTTTTGCNTTANANAAATCATTNTTGTAATANTATATTTTTGCAAGCAAATAAAATGCTTGATCAGGTGTAGANCTGTCTCTTGAGGTNAAATTTTCTATATAATATTTTAAATATAATATCCCNTTATCTAAATNANATTTNTTTGCTTCACAAAAANTTCCAATACTATAGTTTAAATAATTGTAATCATATTGTGCATTGAAGCTTTCTAGCTTTTCCAGTATTTGCGTGTTGAATATTTTTGACATCTTATTATCATTTTTAAAATCATAAATATATTTCTTAGCAAATAATCCATCTATTAGAGACATCTCTTCTAATTCATTAGCATATTGCAAAGCAATTGATTTACTACCTCCTAAAAACTGAGGTAATTCTGTAAATATTTGAATTAATGCCCATCTTGCTGNCNTATTTTTCTTATCTATCTCAACAGATTTANTTAAATATTTTTTTGCCTTATTAATTAAAGCTAGAGATTTAAATNTGTTAGTGTCATTNGCCTTAGCAGCTAAAGTTCCTCCAAGCTTATAGTTNTATNTGGCATTATNATTGTCNATTTCTACCAACTTTTCATATTGTATAATTGCTTTATCCCAATCNCTCATNTANCCATAACAATCTCCTANTTTTTTTATTANNAATTCATCATTTTNNTTTTGTTGTATAGAATTTATAATAGCTTTTTCAGCAGCTATGTAATGCTTNTTTTCAATTAAAGAATCTATTTNNTATTCTTGAAAATGAAGATTAATTATTAGCAAAAAAAATAGTAAAATNTTGTANAAGCTCATATTNATNATGTTCAACTAATCATTTAGCAAATTCCATANTNTATCCTTTAACTCAGAAATTCCATNATTAGCTANAGANGATATAAAAATATAATCAATATCNAGATCCTTGTCTAATTCTAAAGAAATATCANGTCTTAACTCTTCATCTAATAAATCAGATTTAGTAACAGCTATTAGCCTGTCTTTGTCTAGCATTTCTGGATTATATTTTNTTAGTTCATTTAAAAGAATTTTATAGCTGGAATTAATATCATCTGAATCAGAAGGAATTAAAAAAAGTAAAATTGAATTTCTTTCAATATGCCTTAAAAAATAATGACCTAATCCTTTTCCTTCAGCCGCTCCTTCAATAATTCCTGGAATATCAGCCATTACAAATGTTTGATAATCTTTNTATTTAACAATTCCTAANTTTGGCTTAAGGGTGGTAAATTCATAATCTCCAATTTTTGGCTTAGCATCCGTAATTACAGATAATAATGTTGATTTACCTGCATTCGGAAATCCAACTAANCCAACATCTGCAAGCACCTTTAATTCTAATATTATTTGATTTTCTTCATTTGGCATTCCAGATTGGGCATATCTAGGGGTTTGATTTGTTGAAGATTTAAAATGCCAGTTACCTCTTCCTCCTTTTCCTCCATGACATACAATTTTCTCATCACCATCATTAGTGATTTCAAATAATTTCTTCTGAGTTTTTGACTCTTTAACAACAGTNCCTAATGGGACATCAATATATACNTCAGCACCATCNGCTCCNGTACTTNTNNTNTTTCCTCCATCATATCCTTGTTCAGCNTTAAAATGCCTTTTAAACTTTAAGTGATATAATGTCCAATGATTTGGATTTGCTCTAATNATTATATGACCTCCCCTGCCGCCATCTCCACCATCTGGACCTCCTTTAGCAACATATTTTTCTCGTCTTAAATGTACAGAACCCTTTCCTCCTTTTCCAGAAGTAACATTTATTTTTACATAATCGACAAAATTACCTTCTGTCATAGCAATATTATTTTATNTTTAAANTAATTATAAGGAATCTATTAATTCTTTCAGTCTAAAACTGATATCATTTACCTGNCCTTCTCCNTTAATTNCATAGNATCTATCCTTNTGCTGATAATATTCTTTTAGGATTGCTGTCTTTTTATAATACTCACTTANTCTGTTTTTTATAATTGATTCATCAGAATCNTCAGANCTACCNCTAGTTTTTCCTCTTTTTACTAGTCTTGAAATAAGGATATCATCTTCAACCTCAAGAGCTATCATAGCAGATATAANTGTATTATTTGAAGCCATTAACTTATCTAGGGCTATTGCTTGACTGCTAGTTCTTGGAAATCCATCAAATATGAATCCATTGCAGTCCAAATTACTTACAACTTCATTGTTAAGCATTTCTATTGTTACTTCATCTGGAACTAATTCCCCTTTATCCATATANCCTTTNGCAAGNATTCCTANTGGAGTATTGTTTTTAATGTTNTTTCTAAAAACATCNCCAGTAGAAATATGAAATAAATTATAAGAATTTTTAATAATCTCTGCCTGAGTTCCTTTACCAGCTCCTGGAGGNCCAAATAAAACTATATTTTTCATTAATAATCTNTTNATTGTTATGAAGATGATTTATTAAACAAATATAATCAAATCAATAGGTTAATTTCTAATTGATTAAATATTAAAATGTATTTTTGCTCTAGTTAAATTTAATCACAAATGCAGTACTTCTCTACTAATTTTAAACTTGGCATTCTAGGTGGAGGTCAATTAGGTAAAATGCTTCTATCAGAGTGTGCAAAATTTGACATCTATGCAATAGTACTTGATCCCAATAAAGAAGCCCCATGCAGTAATCTAGCATCAGAATTTTTTGTTGGAGATCTTATGGATTATGATACAGTTTTAAATTTTGGAAAAAAAGNAGATNTTATTACAATTGAAATTGAGAATGTTAATGCTGATGCTCTAAAAGAATTGGAATCATTAGGNAAAAAAGTTTATCCTTCTTCAAAAAATATAAAAACTATTCAAAACAAGGGTCTNCAAAAATTATTTTACAAAGAAAANAATCTNCCTACCTCAAANTTTAAAATATANTCCACNATAAAATCTNTTNAGCAGGATATAGCATCAAATAGTCTNNCTTTTCCTTTTGTATGGAAAAGTNCTCAATTTGGATATGATGGAAAAGGAGTTAAAATTGTAGAGAATAAAGATGAACTAAGTGAGCTNCCAGATGTAGAGTGCATNNTTGAAGAAAAAATTAANATNAAAAAAGAACTTTCTGTAATTGTTTCAAGAAATGAATCAAATCAAGAATCAAGCTTTCCAGTNGTTGAAATGGATTTTAATCCTAANTCAAATTTAGTTGAAAGAGTAATTTGTCCTGCTAATATTTCAATGTCAATNGAAGAAAATGCAATTAATATTGCGAAAAATCTATCTAAGTCTCTTAATCATATTGGNCTGTTAGCTATAGAGATGTTTTTAACTCATGATGACAAAATACTTATTAATGAAATTGCTCCAAGACCACATAATTCNGGTCANCACACAATAGAATGCTGCTTTACCTCNCAGTTTGAACANCATTTAAGAAGTGTGCTTAATTTACCNCTTGGTGATACGTCTATTAAAATTCCNGGAATTATGTTAAATTTGGTAGGTGAAAACAAAAANGAAGGNGAAGTATTATATGAAAATATTGNTANGATAATGAAGATGCCAGGNGTNACCCCTCANATATATGGCAAAAGAAAATCAAGATTAAATAGNAAAATGGGGCATATTACAATTGTNAATAAAAANATAAATGATGCAATTGAAATGTCTAANGAAATTANAAAAATAATAAAAGTAACATCAAAATAAAATGNTAGAAGTTGGAATTATAATGGGAAGNAAAAGTGATCTTCCANTTATGCAAAATGCAATAGATATTTTAAATGAATTTGGAGTAAATTCAGAAGTAGAAATTGTTTCTGCACANAGAACACCTGAAAAGATGTTTAANTATGCTCAAAATGCTAAGAAAAAGGGAATTAAGGTAATTATAGCTGGAGCTGGNGGAGCTGCACATTTACCTGGGATGATTGCTTCAATAACAACACTTCCAGTTATAGGNGTTCCAATTAAATCAAGNAATTCAATAGANGGATGGGATTCTATACTATCNATTTTACAAATGCCAGATGGAGTACCTGTAGGTACTGTAGCNCTCAATGGATCNAAAAATGCAGGCATACTTGCNGCACAAATAATTGCTNCAACTAATNATAAATTAAGTCAGAGGATTGAGGAATATAAAAAAGANCTTAAAAGNAAAGTAATATCTTCAAACAAAGACCTAAATCAATAAAANAACTANCCAAAGAATAGGNACTCCCTCAACCCAAAATGAGGAATAGAATTTTGATTGGGGATTTTTACTATTGANAATTAAAAANATCATTAATAGAGAAATTANAATAAAATCAAANNNCAGATANTACCAACTAAAATATTTCTGCTTTAATAATTCAATTAAAANAAAANGCAANCACAATAGAACTCCAAGAATTTTTGTGTTTTTTATNCCAATTTTTTGTGGNATTGTACTTAATCTTNTATTATCAATATTAATATCCCTGATTTCAANAGGGACAATAGCAATTAAGACATAAATAAAAATTTGAATAAAATTTATAATTAAAAATAATAATCCTAATTCCATATAAAATTCAAAAGGCAACAAAACAATAGTCATAGTCCAAACTAGGGCAACTACATATATTTTCAACCCTCTAACTGATCTTAAATTAGTGTCTGAAAATAAAAAAAATGGAACAGCATATAAAAGTGTAATTATTGAAATAAGGGCAATTAATAAAACTTCATTTAATGCTAGTTTAAATAAAAAGAATAAAGAAAAAAATAAAGAGAAAATTGAAGTATAAGCAATGAACTTTAATTTAATAGAAATACTATCATAATTCGCATATATATACTCAAAATATTTTATAAAATTATAAGCAAATAGTGTAGAAAAAAATGTAAAATATAATATATCATGATTGATAATTGAACGATACTTAATCATCATAGTAGTCTGCAAACAACAAACAGACATAGATACATGCATGCTAGAATCAATATAAAAACTAAAAAATTCTTTTAATTTTATCATCTAATATTTGTTTGTTAATAAACTTGTAATCTTGTTTAAAATTAATAATAGATATTATTATAAAAATATGATTATTTAAGTACTTTTACATCCACTAATTCATCATTAAATGAATACTGAATCTTTTTTGATAAGACATATTGGTCCACGAGATGAAGATATCAAAAAAATGCTTAAAGTTATCAAGGCTAAATCACTTGATGAACTTATTGATCAGACCCTTCCTAATGATATTAAATTAAAAGAAAATATAAAGCTTGATAAACCATTAAGCGAATCAGAATATTTAACGCATTTAAAAAAAATATCTGCATTAAACAAGGTTTTTAAATCATATATAGGGCTTGGGTATAACAGATCATATTTACCAGCAGTTATACAAAGAAATATTTTAGAAAATCCTGGATGGTATACAGCATATACTCCTTACCAAGCAGAAATATCACAAGGCAGAATGGAAGCACTACTTAACTTCCAAACAATGATCACTGATTTGACTGGAATGGAAATCTCTAATGCATCTCTGTTGGATGAAAGCACTGCTGCCGCTGAAGCTATGACTCTACTATATGCCATAAGAGATCGAGATCAGAAAAAAAATAATGTATCAAGGTTTTTTGTTTCTAAAGATGTTTTTCCTCAAACTTTATCGGTATTAAATACAAGATCAAAGCCAATTGGAATTGAATTAGTAGTTGGCAATATTGAAGATTTTAAATTTGATTCTACATTTTTTGGTGCGCTAATTCAATACCCTGGCGCATCTGGAGAAATAAAGAATATCGATTCTTTTATTTCAAAATGTATTTCAAATAATATTAAAACTGCTGTTGCTGCTGATATTTTAAGCTTAGTATTATTAGAATCTCCGGGTAAACTAGGCGCAGATGTTGTAGTTGGAACAACTCAGAGATTTGGAATACCATTGGGATATGGTGGGCCACATGCCGGTTATTTTGCAACCAAAGAGGCTTATAAAAGGAATATCCCTGGCAGAATTATTGGTGTATCAATTGATTGCGATGGTGATAAGGCTCTTAGAATGGCTCTTCAGACAAGAGAACAGCATATTAAAAGAGATAGAGCTACATCAAATATTTGTACAGCACAAGTTTTACTGGCGGTTATGGCTGGAATGTATGCGGTCTACCATGGACCGGAAGGCCTAAGAGAAATTGCTAATAAAGTTCATCATACTACTAGAGCGTTATCAAAAAACCTGGAATCATTTGGGTTAAAGCAGTTAAATTCATCTTTTTTTGATACTATAAGAATTGAAGCAAATAGAGATCAAATAAAAAAAGAAGCTGAAAAAAAAGAGATAAATTTTCATTATCCATCAGAAGATATTGTTTCAATTACTATTAATGAAACCACCACTATTGATGATCTAAATGATATTATATCAGTTTTTTCTATAATCACAGATAAACCATTTACAAAATTAGATAAGATAGAAGAAAATATAGATAACAAAT
>PACY01000012.1 GCA_002700405.1 Flavobacteriaceae bacterium
GAAAGTGCTCAATTAACAGAACTTACTTTTTATGGTGAGAATACTGAGCCAATTGAGTTAGATAAATCTTTGTTTAATATGGCTAATATGCCAAGTGATAATCCAGGAACTTTTTATGGCGCCAATCCATCAGCATATTTATGGGATAACAATACTTTTTGGGCTGGAGATGCTTACGGATATCATTCAGGAGAAAATGCTGTGCCTGGTCATTTCACATTAGATCTTGGCGTTATAACTCAGCTTGCAAGAGCTAAAATCTATTTCAGACCAACTATTAGTTTCTCAGGCAATAACCCCACCCAAATTCAAATTTGGGGCAGAGAAAATTTAGATTCAGCAGAGACTCTACCTGTTTTTGAAAGTTCTGGAAATAATGTTACTTCTAGCCCTGTATCAATTACATCATTTGAAGATGCTGAATGGCAACTAATCACTGAACAAAATGTCAATGGTGCTAGCTTAGATTATGTAGAATTTAATATACCCCCTGGGGCAATGTCTAGATATATAAGAATTAGGTATGTGTCTACTGTAGGAGGAAGTGGTTGTCAATTTATTGAAATGACATTTCATGGAATGGGAGCTTTCCCATCAGATTAATTTTAAACTCAAATTAAATTGATTAAGAAAAGAAATATATTACTGGTTTTTTGTCTGTCATTTATCTTCTCATATTCTCAACAATATTCAGATATAGTTGATACTAGAATTGGCTCTAAAGGCGATGCTCTTGCTTGCGGATATTCCTTTATTGGCGCATGTTATCCTTTTGGGATGGTTCAATTTACTCCAAGCTTTTTTTCCCCTCATAGAGGTTTTGCAATTACCCAACTAAATGGAGCCGGCTGCTCTAATTTTGGAAATTTCCCCGTCCTTCCTTTAGACGGCCCCATGAAAGCTTCTCCGTTTGATATGAATTCATATCCAAAATATTCCAGTATTAACAATGCTTCAGCTGGGTATTTGTCAGTTGAAATGAAAGACAATATCACTAGCAATTTAACTGTCACAAAACGATCTGGAGTAGCCAATTTTATATTTAATAAATCAGAAAAGGGGACTATAATTATTGGTTCTGGAATTAATTCTTCAGACTCAAAATATATTAAGGAAGCCAGCGTAGATATTACTTCCAATTATACTTGTGAAGGGTTTACTAAAGGGGGTGAATTTTGTGGCACAGAAGTTCCTTATAAAATTTATTTTGCGGCAGAATTTGATAGACCAGCAAACAAAGTAGGTACGTGGAATGGCAGAACACTAAGCGATCAATTAGTTAGTAAAGGAAAAAATTCAGGTGCTTTTTTCACATTTGATACTTCTGATGAGAATGAAGTAAATTATAGAATTGCAATTTCATTTGTATCAATTGAAAATGCAAAGAAGAACTTGGCTGCTGAAAACTTAAATTTAAATTTTCAGGAATACATGAATAATACAAAAAGTGTTTGGGATGAGCACTTAAATAAAATTCAGATCAAGACTCCAAATAAAGATAGGCGTGTGCAATTTTACACTCACCTTTATCATAGTTTAGTTCATCCAAATATTGTAAGTGATGTAAATGGAGAGTACATGGGGGCCGATTTTAAGAAACATAAAACAACTGATAAAAGAGATCATTATAGTTCTTTTAGTGTCTGGGATACTTATAGAACTCAAGGACAGTTAGTAGCAATGCTATTCCCTAAACAGAGTAGCGATATGATGCAGTCTTTAGTAAATTTTGCAGAGCAAGCGGGAGGCTATGGTAGATGGATATTAGCAAATTTTGAAACTGGAATAATGCAAGGCGATCCTACTCCAATTCTAATAGCAAATTCTTATGCTTTTGGGGGAAAGGATTTTGATCATGAGAAAGCTTATAAATATATGTATAGGGGAGCTATGATCCCAAGACTTAATTCTCAAAAACAAGAAATAAGGCCATACCTCACAGAATATATAAACAACGGACACACTTTTGCTTCAATGATGCTAGAATACACCTCTTCTGATTTTGCAATTGCGCAATTTGCATCACAGGCATTAGAAAAATTCTCAGATGCTGAGATGCTTATTGATAGAGCTCAGAATTGGAAAAATATTTACAATCCTGAGATTAAATGGCTTAATTCAAAATTTCCGAATAATGTTTGGAAGAACATAAATCATGATTGGAGAGAAGGAACATATAAAAACTATTTTTGGATGATCCCCTATAATCTAGAAGGATTAATAAATATAATCGGAGGGGAGGAAGTAGCAGAAAAAAGATTAGATAGTCTATTCATTAGATTAGACGCAAAATATGAAGAAGACTGGTTTGCAGCAGGGAATGAGCCTGACTTTCATGTTCCATGGGTATATAACTGGATTAATAGGCCTGATAAAACATCAAAAACAATTAAGAGAATTTTAAACGAACAGTATAATAGCGGTGAGTCTGGACTGCCAGGAAATGATGATTTAGGAACAATGGGAGCCTGGTATGTGTTTGCTTCTATTGGGCTATATCCAGTGATCCCAGGAGTTGGAGGGTTTTCAATGAATATCCCTCAATTTCAAGATATTTTAATTAATTTACCTAATAAGAAAGAGCTTTTAATTAAGCGCAATTCTTCAGACGGTTTAATTGTAAAGTCTTTAAATTTTAACAATACTCCTCATAATTCCACATGGATTTTATGGGATAAAATTAAAAATGGAGGCACGCTAAATTTTGAAGTTATTGATAAGAACAATTCAAATTGGGGTAAAGAAGAAAAACCTCCAAGTTTTAAATAAAAAATAATTATAATGAAAGTATCAAAAAATGGAATGCAAATAATTTTTGCCCTAGCTATTTTAAATTTTATTTTTTTTAATAATCTATATACAGAAGATAATCTTACTAAATATGTTGATCCGTTTATAGGGTCAGGAGGTCATGGACATGTTTTTGTAGGAGCTTCAGTCCCTTTTGGGGGAGTACAGGTTGGCCCTACTAATTTTAATAAGGGATGGGACTGGTCTTCTTCATACCACTATTCAGATAGTATTGTAAAAGGCTTTTGTCATTTAAATGTAAGCGGTACTGGTATGTCAGATTTAGGAGAGCTTACTATTATGCCAGCAACAGGAAAACTAAAGGTTAATGCAGGGTCTCAGGATAATCATATGGGAGGATATTCTTCTTTATACAGAAAGGATAAGGAGTTTGTTAGCGCAGGATATTATAAGGTTCATTTAGAAAGATATGATATAGATGTAGAATTAACAGCGAGTGAACGGGTAGGTTTTCATAAGTACACATTCCCCGCCTCCAATCAGTCTAGGGTTATTATTGATTTAGGAGAAGGAAGTGCTGATAGACCAACTCAAACATATTTAAAAAAAGTTAATGACACGGTTTTTCAAGGATATAGATTCTCTTCTGGATGGGCTGCTGACCAAAGAGAATACTTTGCACTTATACTATCAAAACCTGTAGACAACTTTATTCTATATGATAGAAATATAAGGCATTATAATGATGAGAAAAAAGGGAAATATGTGAAAGGATTTTTGGAATTTAAAACTAAAAAAAATGAAAAAGTTTATGTAAAAATGGGAGTTTCAACTGTCAGTTCTGAAAATGCTTTAGAAAATTTAATGACTGAGATTTCTCACTGGAATTTTGATAAAGTAAAGAAGGATGCTAAAGAAAAATGGAACGCTGAGCTTTCTAAGGTTAAAATCAAAACCAATGATATAAAAAAGAAAAGGGTATTCTATACAGCAATGTTTCATACGATGATTGCTCCAAATTTATATCACGATATTAATGGTGAATATAGAGGTACTGACAAGAAAGTATATAAGGACACTACATTTACTAATTATACTTTATTCTCTCTTTGGGACACTTATAGAGCAGCACATCCACTTTATACAATTACTCACCCAGAGCGCGTTAGTGATATGATTAATTCGATGCTTAAAATTTTTGAACATCAAGGAAAATTACCAGTTTGGCATTTAAGAGGAAATGAGACAAATACAATGCCTGGATATAGCGCAATTCCAGTAGTAGTTGATGCTTCATTAAAAGGGTTTGAAGGGATAGATTTAGAGGCAGTATTTCATGCTGTCAAAACAAGCGCCACTGGAGACTTTGAGCCAGGAGTAAAAGATCTAATGAAATATGGATATATTCCGGCAGATTTTATGGTAGAATCTGTTGCAAGCAATATGGAATATGCTATAGGTGACTGGGCAATTGCACAGCTAGCAAAAAAATTAAACAAGCAAGAAGATTATGAGTATTTCTCTAATCGCTCTAAAGCATATCAAGAGTATTTTGATCCTGAAACTAGATTTATGAGAGGCAAACTTTCAGACGGAAGCTGGAGGACCCCTTTTGATCCTATATCAGCGCAGCATAGAGTCAATGATTATTGTGAAGGAAATGCATGGCAATACTTATGGCTTGTCCCTCAAGATCCTGAAGGATTAATAGAACTACTTGGCGGAGATCAGAAGTATACAGAAAAATTAGATCAATTATTTAATATGTCTTCTAATCAAGAGGAAGGGGCTTCAATGGATATTACGGGATTAATAGGCCAGTATGCTCATGGCAATGAACCTAGTCATCATACCACTTATATGTATGCATATTCTGGAGAACCATATAAAATTGCTGATAAGGTTAGGTACATCAACAATGAATTATATACAGACCAGCCCGACGGACTTTCTGGCAATGAAGATTGTGGCCAAATGTCAGCATGGTATATGTTTTCATCAATGGGGTTTTATCCTGTTAACCCTTCAAATGGCGCATATGTTTTTGGATCACCACTTTTTGATGAGGTGTTGATTGATTTGCCTAAAGACAAATCATTTAAAATTATTGCAGATAATAATTCAGATCAGAATATATACATTCAGTCTGTAGAATTAAATGGCATAGCCCATAACCATTCATATATCACTCATAAGCAGATTATGAATGGAGGGGAATTGCGATTTATAATGGGAAATAAGCCAAACTATAATTTTGGAAAAGATAAAAAGTTCAGACCTGCTTCAATTGTTTATTAAAAAAAGATTATGCATAAACTACCTATTTTTATTTTACTAATATTTATCCCCAATGGATTATTATCCAGCAATTACCTGGAACTTAACGATGAAGATTTAGTTCAATATGTGAATCCGCTAATTGGGACGGACTCTTCACATAGTCTTTCCAACGGAAATACATATCCAGCAATTGCACGCCCATGGGGCATGAATTTTTGGACACCCCAAACTGGTGCAATGGGAGACGGATGGGCTTATACATATAAAGCCACAGAATTGGTTGGATTTAAGCAAACTCATCAACCAAGCCCTTGGATTAATGATTATGGAGCTTTTTCAATTATGCCAGGAATAGGAGAGCTTAAGGTTCTTGAAGAAAAAAGGAAAGCTAAATTTTCTCATAAAAATGAAGTAGTTCAGCCACATTATTATAAAGTGTTATTGGATGAGATTAACACTACTGTTGAATTTAGTTCTACAGATAGGTCGGCCTATTTTCAATTTACATTTCCAAAGACAGATAAAGCAAATCTTATTATTGATGCCTTCTTTAAAAACTCAGAAATTGAAGTTATCCCAGAAGAAAATAGAATTATAGGAATTGCAAGGAACAATTCTGGAGGGGTCCCTGAAAATTTTGGAAACTACTTTATTATTGAATTTGACAGGTCATTTACAGTTTCAGGAACTTGGAATAAGTCTGGAAGAATCAATGCAAAACAAAACTTAAAAGGGGAACACGTAGGGGCATATGTTACTTTTGACACAAGTGATAATCAAATAATTAAGGCTAAAATATCCTCTTCATTTATTAGTCATGAGCAGGCTTTGATTAATTTAAGAAGAGAATTGCCAACTAATTTAAGTTTTGATCAAATTGTAGATCAAGGAAGAAAAGCGTGGAATAAGGAGCTTTCAAAAATTAGAGTGACCACTGGTAATTCTAAAGATGATATATCAAATAAAATTAAATTTTATTCATGTTTTTACCGCACTATTTTATTCCCAAGAGAATTTCATGAATATGATAGCCAAGGCAGGCAAGTACACTATAGCCCATATAATGGTAAAATATTAGATGGCCCATTATATACTGATAATGGATTTTGGGATACATTCAGAGCAGTTTTCCCTTTCTATACTTTATTATATCCTGAGAAGCTTGGTGAGATAATGCAAGGGATTATGGTGAATCCATATTTAGAAAGTGGCTGGCTTCCTGAATGGTCAAGCCCAGGCCATAGAGATTGTATGATAGGCTCAAACTCTGCCTCAATTATAGCAGAAGCTTATATTAAAGGAATTACAGATTTTGATATTGACTCAGCATATAAAGGTATTCTTAATAGTTCTAAGAATGAAGGGCCATTAAGTTCGGTCGGTAGAAAAGGAGCAGATTTATATAATGATTTGGGCTACATTCCATACGATTCTTCTGTTAATGAAAATGTTGCAAGAACTTTAGAATATTCCTATAACGATTTTTCAATTTGGAAATTAGCAGAAGTATTAAATAGGCCTGAAGATGAAATTGAGATGTTCAAGGAAAGATCAAGCTATTATAAAAACGTGTTTGATTCTTCTACAAATTTTATGCGTGGAAGGTTAAAAAATGGAAAATTTCAAGCACCATTTAAACCAGATGCTTGGGGAGGAGCCTTTACCGAAGGTAGTTCTTGGCATTATACTTGGTCAGTGCTTCATGACCCTAAAGGCCTTATTGATTTAATGGGAGGAAAAACAAGTTTTACTCAGAAATTAGACGATGTATTTACTACAGCTCCAACTTCTGATTATTCTTATTATGGATTTAAGATTCATGAAATAGTAGAAATGGAATTGGTTAATATGGGACAATATGCTCATGGGAATCAACCCATTCAACATGCAATATATTTTTATAATTATGTCCAGGAGCCATGGAAAACTCAAGAAAAAGTAAGACATGTATTAAACAATTTATATGGAGACGGCCCTGACGGTTATTGTGGAGATGAAGATAATGGCCAAACTTCAGCATGGTTTCTTTTTTCAGCTATGGGGTTTTATCCTGTAGCGCCTGTTACAGGGCAATATGTTATTGGAAGCCCATTGTTTGATGTAATAGAAATTACATTAGATAATGGCAATAAAATAAATATAGATGCAAAGAATAATAATAAGTCTAGCATGTATGTAAATCAGGTTAAGCTTAATACATTAGAATACACCAAAAATTGGTTTTCTCATACAGATTTAAGAGAAGGAGCTAATATTATTTTTAATATGGGAGATAAACCAAATTTTAATTGGGGCTCTAAAATAAAAGATATTCCATATTCTATGAGTACTGCAAAGTAGATTGCCTATTTTTCGTATTTTAGCCTCACAAAAATTATTAAAATTATGGGACAACACTTATCTTATAGATCTAAAAATCCAGCATTAAATTCAAAAATATTTAATCAATCTTTAGCAAGAGATTCATCAGATATTATGACAATTCAAGGGACTGTGGATAAAACTGCAATGGCTCTTTCTATTTTACTTGTAGCAGGTTATTTTGGCTATACTTCTTTTTCGCCAGTCATTATGATGGGCGGTTTTATAGGAGGTTTTGTGGTAGCAATGGTTACAATTTTTAAAAAAACATGGGCTCCATATACTGTCCCAATTTATGCAGTGTTAGAAGGCCTTGCATTAGGAGGAATTTCCTTTTATTATGAAATGACATATGGCGATGGAATTGTTTTGCAAGCTATATCATTAACAGTATGCATATTGTTGTCTTTACTCTTTGCATATAGAGCTAAGATTATAAAAGCTACGGAAAATTTTAAGCTTGGCGTATTTGCTGCTACCGGGGGGATTTTTTTAATATATATAGTAGATTTTATAATGAGTTTTTTTGGGACAGGGATTTCGGTTTTAAACACCAATAACTCTTCTACTTTTAGTATTCTATTTAGTCTTGGAGTGGTTGTTATCGCTTCACTTAATTTAGTAATTGACTTTGATTTTATTGAAGAAGGCGCCGAAAAAGGAGCTCCAAAATACATGGAATGGTACGGCACCTTTGGATTATTAATTACACTAGTATGGCTTTATTTGGAAATCCTAAGAATGCTGGCAAAAATGAGAAATAGATAGGCTATTTAAATGTAGGCAATTCTAATAAGTTTAGATTTATAGACAGCCCAAACACTTGTCTTAGTTGAATTCTTTTTATTGCATTATCATCATACAGGCACTGTATAATAAGATTAGTTGACAGATAGTCATTGACTTTCATAAATGCAGAAATTGTATAATCCACATCAATATTTTCTGGCTTTTCTAGATAATCTGAGTAGAGATTGATTCGTTGCTGAAGCTGTATATTTTCAATTACTTCAAATTTGTAATACGCACTTAGTGAGGCTCCTAATTCAAACCTAGATATTTCCCCTTGAGGTACTCCAAAATACTGCTCTCCTTCAGACAGATTCTCAGTAAATTTTTTGTTTGCAAGAATTAATCTCCCAGTTATAGGAGCCATATTAACCCATAATGAATTATCTTCTTTCCAATAGACTCCTACACCAAGTTGTAGGTATGCTGGAGACAAGAATCTTGTGGTTTCTTCTTTAATTTCAATATCATCGGATGGATTAGAGTATTTATACCCTTTTGCAAATTGAGTTTTAAAATTTAAAAAACTAGAAAAGCTAAATTTCTCTATAAACTTCTTCCCTATTAATGAATTAATTTCAATTCTGTCATCGATCTTTTTAAAATATTTGCTATCACTATTTTTATTTATTCCAAATGATCCTATCATTTTTGTGTCCCATGACCATCCATTTTTATAGTAGTTGATATTATAGTCTACAGTTAATGTAGCTGCTATACTATTTTCTCCACCAGAAATCCAGTTACTAAAAGCTGTTTGATTAACAATAAAACTTGTGATTCCTGATTTTTTCCAACCCTCGACTTTTATAGAATCTTTTTCTATTTCCTGAGCGTTTAAACCAAGGGATAAGAAGAAAATAAACAATATGCTAAGGGCTTTATTCATTGTGTTTTATTCAATTTAAATTTAGTTGAATTTATTAATTGATGCAATAAATTCCCCTGGGGTCTCCCACTTTTCTAACGCCAGATATTCAAAATTATTTCCAATTAATTTTAATTTATTTGTTAATATTTCAACTAAATCAATTAGCCTGAATTCTCTGTTAATACGATCCTCTATATCTCTCATTTTCTCCTTAGCATCTATTAGTTTTAGACTATTGATTTGTGTTAATTCTTTTTCCGAAATATCACCAGTTAATATGCTTCTTGTTTGATTTGTCATTTCTTGTTCTTCTAGGATTATATTAAACGAATCTCTTGCTGAGGTGAATGAATAATTAATAGTTGATTTAACCATTTTCTGATAAAAATTCCAAAGATTCTTATATGTGTTGTTGCTGTTATTAATATCTATTGCAAAAATGTGATATGGATCATTATATGGTGCAAGAATATCTGAATATTTCTTGTAATGAGTAATATGGAATGTAATTTTTAACAGCGCAACTAATTTCTTTATTGCAAGATTTAATCTTACATATTTATACTTGTTACTTTTTTTAGATTTTTTAAATTTTATATATGTCGAGTCCTTTTCAAATAAATTGTTAATTAACAATTCACCAGGATCAGTCTTTTCAATTTTTTTATAATTCATTACATCTGCTGGATACATCCCTTTACAGGACAACATTAATAAGAAAAGTGCTATGGATTGTGCCTGATAAATATTTTCAACTTTAGCTATCCCCTCCTCTATCTCTTTATATGTTATAATTTCTTTTTTATTTGGAGTCACTTCCTCAATAATACTAGCAGGGATAATAAATCTTTCATTAATGTAGCCGTCCCTATAGGCATTATTCATTATTACTTTTAATTTTTTTACGTATGAGTTAATAGAGCTTTGTTTCAGTCCATTTTTTATTGCATTGACTTTAAATTTTAAAAGGGACTCCCTATCTAATAATTCTTCAAATTGTATGCTGGTATTCTTATATAGATGTTTTTTGAAGACTTTTACCACATTTATGTAGTCCTTACTAGTTATTTTGCTTTTAGCCTCTACAAACTGATTCATAACGTACTCGTCTAGAGAATATAGCTCTATACCTGATTTCAGGAAGTTTTCTAGTTCTTCATTAGCCCATTTTTCTTGTGTATAGCTGTCTAGAGCAAGATTTTTCTTTTCCTCAAGCTTTTTTAGGGCAATGTTAAGACTCACATGCTTTGGATCAGATTTACTGATTAAATTTTCTAATTCATTGTAGTTTTCAGATGGGACGTAGACATTTGTGTTTATTTTTTTCCTGTATTTACCGCTAAAACAATCAAATAAAATAGCGGATTTGCCCTGTTTTGTAGTATAGCTAGATTTTTTAATGTAAATGTTCATATTTTTACAATAATTTATACGATATTATAGCTAATAATTAATATTTTATTTCTATATTGATATCATATATAATATAAAGATACAAATAATTTTATATAAAGCATCTTGAATATTATTCAAGCATTTTAATTTAAATATTACTTATGAAAAATAAATTTAAAGACCAATTACTTATATTATTGGCAATTATTGGGGTTGGCGCATTATTTGTTTCCGCAATTCCTAACTCAACTAACCAGGTTGGCACATATCAAATAGAAATTTCAGATAGTCAGAATGCGTTATTTAGAGTAAATACCGTTACAGGTGATATCGATAGGATTAAAAAGAGCAATATTTCTAAGGTTGATGTGAATAATTAATATTTATTTTATTCTTTGTTCTCAGTGAATGGAATGTCTATATGTATTACTTCTTTAATTAGAGAATCTAGTCCATATTTGTATTCTTTAATCTTTTCATGACTTACTAGATTGGTTTTATCTTGAAATCTAGTTTTTATTACCCCACTATCTAGACTCCTAAAGGATATAATTCCAGCCTCAACTGGGAAATTATATTTTTTATCATCTTCTATGGCTAGGCAGTAGAAGAGTAGCTGAAATATGTTAGAATATTTTTTATCCTTAAATATTTCTTCATATTGTTTAATATTTAAGTCAGTTTGTTTTATCTGACCTCCTGTTTTATAATCAATCACTCTTGTTACCCCGTTTACACTATCAATTCTATCTATTTTACCTCTAATTTTAATATTTTTCAACTCTTCTGATAGATCAATTACTGTCTCAAACTTTTTTTCAACAGCTAGGATCTTTATCTCATTTCCTTCTTTAATACCTTTCATTTCCTTTTTTAAGAAATTTTCTATATATCTTTTGGCTGTTTCCACTATTATCAAGTTTTTACCTTTTGTTAGATTTCCTAGGTTAAATATTTTTTGAAAATTTTTATCTACTATTTTGTCTTTTATTTTCAGCATCCCATTTACATCTTCAACACTTAATAGTTTATTTTCACATGGTTTATACAATTCTTCCAACGTATCGTGAATAACTGATCCAATCGTATTATAGGCTATTGTTTCCTCCATTTGATTATCATCTTTTAACCCTAGAATTTTTTGATAATAAAATGTGATTGGGTTTCTTATGTAGCTTGAGAGCATTGATGCTGTAAATCCTGTTTTAGTTAGTTCATTAAGTTTATCCAGGATATTTTTATTCTTCTTTATTTCAAGTACTTTCTTTTTTATTATTGGTGTTTTTGGCACAAGTATTTTGTGATCAACTTCATGTACTTTCTCAATTTCTAATTGTCTAATAAATCGACTAATTTCACCACCATTAATCACATCCGCCTCTGTATTATATAGTAAATAGATGTGTTTAGCTCGCTGTAATAATCTATAGAAATGGTAGCTATATATTGCATCTTTATCTTTATATATAGGTAGTTCATGCTGAAGACGAACATCAAAGGGAATAAATGTATTGGATGAATTGCCTACTGGCAATACCCCTTCATTTAATGATGAGATTATTACTGTTTCAAAATCTAATACTCTTGATTCAAGTATTCCCATTATTTGTAGGCCTTTTAAAGGTTCGCCATTAAATGGAATTTTTTCATTTTTGATTGTATCCCTAAATAATATATGCAGTGTTTTTACTGTATTAATATGACTATACTGCTTTTGCAGTAGTTTCAATTTGTTAAATAGCTTGTTAAAATGATATAGATATTCAAAGGTTATTTTCTTTTCACTTCCTTTATCATCAAAATGATTTTTTATCATATAGATGATTTTAATACAGCGATCAATTGCTGTATTTGTATCAGTCCAATTTTCAAATAATATTTCTAAGATCTCTTTATTATTTCCACTGATTTTAACTAGGGTATTTAGGTTAGCATATACTATATTATTTGTATTAATGATTTTACATAGATCGCCATCATGATTGTCTAGGAGCGGAGTAATTAATTCATGAGACAGGATTGAAATTAAATTTTTATAATAAAAGGATTTTTTATTTTCTCCATGAAGTTTTAGCAAATTATCAAATAAGGATGCTGTAGATGAAAATCTAATCGGAAGACCCATAGTTATATTAAGACCATCAATTTTATTGGGCATTGAATTTAATAGCGGAGTTAATAGGTTTTCATCACCCAAAACTATTGCAGTGTCATTTAGTGCTGCTGGACTTGTAGTGTTAATTTTTTCTATAATCTCCCCTATATATTTAGCTTGACCTATATTTTTAGCAGTCCCTACTACTGAAATCTGCTTTTTATTTAAATAATTATTTGAAATGATATTTACGCCATTATTTCTATAATATGGCCATGATTTGATATATTGATTTATATAATGACCAGAGGAATTGTACTCAGAATTAATATTTCCATTATCTATGTCCCAGAAAATTTCAGCTTGTTTTGACTGTAGGAGTTGTTGAATTATTATTGATTCAGATTTATAAAGTGCATTAAAACCTAGGAATATATGTAGTTTATTATCATTAGAGGCAATATAGCTTTCTAAATTATTAATCGCTTCTTTATAAATTAAACCCTGATATCCTTTTGATTTTTTTAATAGATGCCTTGAGAATGCTGCATAATAAACTTTAATTTCCTTCCAGAATGAGATATAATTATTTACTATTGAAGTTTTATCTTCACCTAGTGACCAATGATTTATGTCATTTATAGCTTGCAGGTAATTAAATACCGCTTCAGCATCACACAACTCCCTGTCAATATCATCAAAATCATTAATTAATATTCTAGCCCATTTTATAAATTCTTCAAACTCATTTTGTTCTTCTTGTTTTGTATGGGTTTTATAAACAGAATAGAATTCAAATAATAGTTCAGTATTTGATATGGTAGATAGTCCAGAAATAGAGGTTATAAAATTATCAATAGATAAAATTTCTGGACTAAAAATATTATTATTAATATGATCACCAATAGCTTCTTTTAGGAATAACCCTGCCCTTTTATTAGGAAGAATAAAAATACAATCTGAAAGATTTATTTTATTTTTTTTTAATTCTGAAAGGACAGTTTGTAGAAAACTCTGCATTATATAAAAATAAAAAACGCCTCGCATTTAGCGAAGCGTTTTTTACTTTATTAAAGCNNAAANAAGTACTTTATTTCACAAATATAATCTCAACTCTTCTGTTATTAGCTCTACCTGCGTTATTGATGTTTGTATCAATAGGCATAGTTTCACCTAATCCAGAAGCACTTAGTCTAGATGAAGAAATATTTCTTGAACTTAAGTAACTAGTTACTGCATTTGCTCTTCTTTCAGATAATCCTTGATTATATCCTTTAGTACCAATACTGTCAGTATGACCTTCTACACTAAAGCTTGATTTAGGATATTTAAGAATGATTTCAACAATCGCATCAAGTACTGGAGGTGTTCCTTCAGTAAATATTGCTGAACCGAATGCAAATTGAATACCTCTAGACATTTCTGTTATTCTAGCCATATCATCTTCTGATGGTCCTTCAGGACAACCATTATTTGCTACAGTTCCAGGAGTATCAGGACATTCATCATCCTTATCTACAACTGAGTCTCCGTCTCTATCTGGCCATGGGCAACCACGGTTTCCTCTAGGACCAGCTACATTAGGGCAATTGTCTCTTACATCAGCGATACCATCTCCATCTGTATCAGGACACCCACCCATACTAGCTTTACCAGCTTCTTTAGGACATCTATCATCAATATCTCTAATTCCGTCACCATCAGTATCAGGACATCCGTTGTGTTCTGCAGATCCTGCTTGAAGTGGGCAGTCATCTTCACTGTCTTTAATACCATCTCCATCAGTATCAGGACATCCATTAAATTCTTCTAATCCAGGAATTGTTGGACAATCATCATGATCATCATAAATGCCATCACCATCAGTGTCAGTACCGCCAAACTTAACAGATACTCCAACAGACCACCTCATAGTTCCACCTTCATCTAACCTTTGGTTAATTCCACCCCATTTAACACTTTCACCCATATTATGCTTATAATCAGTTTGGAATGTAATACCCCACTTATCATTTAGCCAGTAGTTCATACCTGCTGTAAGGTTTCCTGTCATCCAATTTGTGTCTTCTTGCCAAGTCCATCCTGGTCCAATTCCAACAAATGGTTCCCAGTCTCCCCAGTCAAACACATCTCCTAGGCTATATTTTAACATAGCATCAACAGTATAGTAAAGCGACGCTCTGTCTTGATGAAATGTTTCAGGATATTTTGTGATGCTGTTAATAGAAGCACCTACACCAAAAGAAAGGCCACTGTCAAGATATCTAGACACAGAAAACATTGAAAATGGTGATGAGAGATTCCAGTCTTCATCAACATTAAAGAAATCAGGAATTTGTGTGCCAGTATCTGCATCTTGATCTACTGCGTGCGTTCCAAAGCTAATTTGCCATGGATTATTTTCATCTTGAGCCTGTATTGAAGTAGTACCAAAGATGAATAATACGATTAATAATAATTTGTAAAATTTTTTCATAATTAAGAATTTACTATAAATTAGTTTCTGCAAAAATAAGGTTTTTAGTGTAAATATTCTTGATAAGAGCCTATTTTTTTATAAGACATAATAATATCTGAAATTATATCAAAATATTAGAGAAGCTAGCAATGCTCCACTTTAATCGTGTCTTCTTCCATATATAGTAACAGCTTTTTTAGAGTATCATACCCCATATTTTTAAGAGCTTTTTCATATGAATTGAGCTGTTTTTTGTGATAATTGTTTGGCGCCCCACTCTTATAGTCTATAATTATTGCCTTGTTATCTTCATTTAATACAATTCTATCTGGGATCAAGTTTCCGCCACTTTTTTGAATAATTTCTCTTTCATTATAGGACACTAAATCCCCACTATAATATTCCTTTAACTCAGGATGATTTATTATAGACAATATGATTGAACTAAGCTCTTTGTATTGATCATTATTGATAATCCCGTCATCTAGAAACTGGTTCATTGTAATTTCTATATCTACTTTAGATTTTATGTGGCTCATTATTTCATGAATTAAATTACCTTTTTCAATTGCCTTTTCTTTTGTAGTATCCCATATTAATCCTGATTTTGACATCAGTGATATCCCATGATTTTCTCTAGGGTTACATATAAATTTTTCTGACTTTATTACACTATCTTCTTGTTGGGGTATTTTTTCGTTTTTAGTAGGAGATCCAAAATGGTATGACTGTTTATTTTCTGACCATTTTTGAATATCTTTTAAATAATTAATTAGGAGCCCCGAATAAAGATTAAGATTTTCCTGGCCATTTTTATTAAAACACTGTGATCCAATAATATATAGTTCATTTTTGGCTCTAGTTAAGGTGACATATAGCAAATTAATATTATCTATTTCCTGTTTAGACCTGTGAAGATCAAAAATTGATTTACAATCAGCATTGTAATGCTCAACATCATTGTTAAAGTTCATAAGAAGGTGCGAAAAATTTGAAATTTTCTGATCTTTAATTGGAAACCACTCTTTTGGCTCAATTTCTTTATATATGTCTAGATCTGCATAAGGGTAAATAACAATTGGGAACTCTAATCCCTTTGATTTGTGTATCGTCATAAGCTCAACAGCATTAGTTTCAGAGGGGCTTACAATACTTAGTTTTTCTTTTTTTTCTTCGTAAAAATTTAGAAATTCATAAAAAGATGAGTTAAATCTATTGGAATATTCTAATGTAAAATCAAGAAAGAATTGCAAGTATGAATTGGACTCATGATTAATATTAAAACTATTAATGATATACTCTATTCCTTCATATATTGATAGTTTAGCTAATGAATTATTATCAAAATATAGTTTATGTTTTTCTAAGCTTTTATAAAAAGTATTTAGATCCAAATAAATAAACTCTCTTATAAAATCATCTTTAAAGCCAACCTTTGCTTTGCTGTCATATAGGTAATTTAACAGCTCTAACTTGCTATTTGTATCCTCATTAAC
>PACY01000053.1:0-6932 GCA_002700405.1 Flavobacteriaceae bacterium
GCTGCATTTTGATTAAAGCAAGCTTTAGCTAATGACTTTATAGTTTTTTTATCTGTAATATGAAGAAATTCCCAGGTTTGTAGATTGCTGCTATTTGGAGCCAGACTAGCGTTAACTAAACATTTCTTAACCTTTTCTGTATCTAAATCCTGATCTTTAAAAATTCTGACAGATCTTCTATATTCAATTGCTTCACTTACTGTTTTATTCATACCTGCAATATTACAATAATTCCTTAAAGTAAGAGATGTTTAGTTAATGTATAGTAATAATATTCTAATTTCTTTTTCTTTCCACTTCCTTTAAATATACTTTTCTAAGTCTTAAACTTCTAGGGGTAACTTCAACATATTCGTCTTTTTGAATATATTCTAAAGCTTCCTCTAAAGAAAATTTTATTGCAGGAACTATCTTTGCTTTATCATCAGCACCGGATGACCTAACATTGCTTAGTTTTTTTGTTTTGGTTATATTAATAACCATATCATCTCCTCTTGAATTTTTACCTATTACTTGACCTTCATAAATTTCTTCTCCAGGGTTGACAAAAAATCTACCTCTTTCCTGTAGTTTATCAATTGAATAAGGAATTGCAACTCCTTTCTCCATTGAGACTAGAGAACCGTTAATTCTTTCAGGAATTCCTCCTTTGATAGGCCTATAGTCTTTAAACCTATGAGACATTATTGCTTCACCAGCAGTTGCTGTTAATAATTGGTTTTTTAAACCTATAATTCCTCTCGATGGAATTATAAATTCACAGACCATTCTACTTCCTTTTGAAATCATATTTGTCATTTCACCTTTTCTCAAAGAAACTATTTCAATTGCTTTCCCTGAAACTGATTCTGGTAAATCAATAGTCATTTCTTCAAAAGGTTCGCACTTAATATTATCAATTTCTTTTATTATAACTTGAGGTTGTCCAATTTGAAGTTCATACCCCTCTCTTCGCATCGTTTCAATTAAAATTGACAGATGTAAAACACCTCTTCCGTAAACTATAAATTTATCTGGACTATCTGTAAGATCAACCCTTAATGCTAAGTTCTTTTCTAATTCTTTTTCTAGTCTTTCTTTTATATGTCTTGAAGTTACATATTTGCCATCTTTTCCAAAGAAAGGCGAATCATTTATAGTGAAAAGCATACTCATTGTTGGCTCATCAATGGATATTGAATTCAATGATTCAGGGTTTTCAATGTCAGCTATTGTATCTCCAATTTCAAAATTTTCTAAACCTATTATTGCACAAATATCTCCTGCATTAACCATATTTACTTTTTTACGACCTAAGCCTTCAAAAACATGCAATTCTTTTATTTTAGATTTTATTATTGTCTTATCTGTTTTAATGAGCGATATGTTTGAGCCTTTTATTAACTTACCTCTTTGTAATCTTCCAATGGCTATTCTTCCTGTAAAAGATGAGTAGTCTAATGAAGTAATAAGCATTTGAAGATTTCCTTCTACAATTTTAGGTGAAGGAACATGACTTATTACCATATCTAATAATGGTTCAATATTATCAGTCTTATTTTTCCAGTCATTACTCATCCAATTTTCTTTAGCTGAGCCGTAAACTGTGGGGAAGTCTAGTTGCCATTCCTCAGCCTCTAATTCAAACATTAAATCAAATACAGATTCATGTACTTCATCTGGCGTGCAATTTTCTTTGTCAACTTTATTAATTACAACACATGGCTTTAATCCAAGTTCTATAGCCTTTTGTAAAACAAATCTTGTTTGAGGCATTGGTCCTTCAAAAGCATCAACTAGAAGCAGAACTCCATCTGCCATATTCAAGACCCTTTCTACTTCACCTCCAAAATCTGCATGACCTGGTGTATCAATAATATTGATTTTTATTCCCTTATATATTACTGAAACATTTTTAGAAGTAATTGTAATACCTCTTTCTCTTTCAAGTTCGTTATTATCTAATATTAAGTCTCCTTTGTTTTCATTTTCTCTGAATAATTGACAATGAAACATAATTTTATCTACCAATGTAGTTTTACCATGGTCAACATGTGCGATGATTGCAATATTTTTAATTTGAGACATTACTTTAATAATAAAATTTTTGCAATATTACCATTAAATATTATATATAAATCAAAAAACCCTCAATTTCTTGAGGGTTTACTTTTGGGTGGAAGACCGGATTCGAACCGGCGACCTCCTGAACCACAATCAGGCGTTCTAACCAACTGAACTACAACCACCATAAGGAATGCAAATGTAAATTATTTGTAAATCTCTACAAAAAGTTTTAAAATTTTATTTTAAATCAGAAATATGGTTAACAATTGGTGTTCTTAAGGCATTAAAACCTTCAGCATATTCAACTCCTGTAAGCCTTCCTAAATCCCTTGCTCTATATTCAATACTATTTAAGAAGTTTTTTGTTGAGATTGGCGTAACCTCAGAGCTATCATTAGGATTATAAAATTGTGATTTATAACACATAACGGCATCTAATTTGTTTTTTATAAAATCAGATATATCAACAACAAAATTAGGTTCATTATTATTCCATTGAATGTAATGATACACATTAACTGGCCTCCAAGGATCTTGAGAAATAGATTCGCATGTCGTTTCAATCTTTTTTAAGCCACTTAGAAAGCAAGCATCTGTGACAAGTTTAGCCGCCTTTGAATGGTCAATATGCCTGTCTTGAATTGCATTACATATAACAAGATCAGGTTTATACTTTCTAATAACCTCTACCAATTTTAATTGATGTTCTTTATCATTAGCAAAGAAACAATCTGAAAAATTTAAATTATCTCTAAACTCTACTCCCAGAAGCTTAGCTGCATTGTTAGATTCTGTATCTCTAGTATTAGCATCTCCCCTAGTTCCTAGCTCCCCTCTAGTTAAATCAACTATACCAACCTTTTTACCATTGCTAATTTCCTTAGCAATAGTTCCTGCACATCCTAATTCAACATCATCAGGATGGGCACCAATGGCTAGAATGTCTAATTTTATCATGAATTATACATTAGTTGCTTTTACTATAGCTTGTTCTATATCTTCTATAACATCCTCTGTGTCTTCAATTCCAACGGAGAATCTAATAAGATTGTTTGTGATACCTTGTGCTATTCGATCTTCTTCTTTAAGTAAATAATGTGATGTTTCCGCTGGAACAAGCATTGTGCTTTCAACTCCAGCTAAACTCATTGATGGTTTTATTAACTCAAGAGCTTTTAAGAATGTGTTTACATGTATGCTCTCATCAAACTCAAAAGACATCATTGCACCAAAACCATCCATTTGCCTTTTAGCTAAATCATGATTATTATGTGTAGGAAGCCCTGGATAATATACTGTTTTTGTTAAATCATGATCATACAGGTACTTTGACAATTTCATAGCATTTTCCTGTTGAGCTTTTACTCTTATAGATAAAGTTTTCATACTACGCTCTAANANCCAAACTGTATAGTCNCTTAAACTACCTCCTAAATTTTTTGANAAACTCCATATGGTTTCTTTTAAATCTTCTGTAGTTGCAACAGCNCCTGCNCAAATATCACTATGACCACCAAAATATTTGGTAGCACTNTGAAGTATTATGTCAATACCCATAGTTGAAGGTTTTTGAATTACTGGGGTNGCAAAAGTATTATCAATAACTGATATTAANCCTTTTGATTTAGCTAATTTAGCAATNGCTCTAATATCAACTATTTTTAATATAGGNTTTGAAGGNGATTCAATATAAATAACTTTTGTATTATCCCTAATTTCNTTTTCGAAATCAGAAACCTCCAAACTNTCNGTAAATGAATANTCAATTCCNTAACGATCAAATTGANCNTCAGCTAAATTTCTTGTTCCCCCATAGATATCATTNTGAAANANAATATGATCTCCAGAGTCTAATAAAGAAAGAAGTGTTGTNCTAATTGCTGCCATACCTGATCCTAAAATCATTGCTGACTCAGTTTCCTCTAATGCAGCTATTTTCTTACACAAATACTCCTGATTTGGGGTNTTTGAATANCTAGGGTATCTACTAATCTCAGCATCAATATATTCATATGATGTAGAAGGATATATAGGAGAAACTGCACCCCCAAATTGTTCGTCTTTAATCTCACCAACGTGNGTACATATNGTATTAATCCCTTTTATCTTGTCTTTCATTACAATTGATCTAAATTAAATTTACGATTATTTTTTAAATACTTTGAATATTTTGGATAGGCTAACATTGCCAAAATACAGACGATAAGCAATGTTATTCCTGCATATAAAAGACTGATTTGCTGATCATCCTTNGCGTANGAGTGTAATCCTGCTAAATAGAAATTAACACCAAAGTAAGTCATAAGAATAGTTGAATAAGATATTATTGAGGCAATTATAAAAGTGAATTGACTCTTTAACTTAGGTATTAATCTCATGTGAAGAACAAATGCATAAATCATAATACTAATTAATGCCCATGTTTCTTTAGGATCCCAGCCCCAATATCTACCCCAGCTTTCATTAGCCCACATTCCACCTAAAAAATTACCAATAGTTAGCATTACCAANCCAATTGTTAGAGACATCTCATTAATTAATATTAATTCTCTAATGTTTAATGCCATTATTTCTTTGTTCTTATTATTAACCAGTATTATTAATATTAATGTCACTAGCCCTAGAATCATACTTAAAGTAAATGGACCATAACTACCAACAATAACAGAAACATGAATCATCAGCCAATAACTATCAAGAACTGGAACTAGATTTGCTATTGCTGGATCCATCCAACTCCAATGTGCTACCATGAGTATCATTGATGTTACAAACGCTGTAGAGGCNATAGTTAGATCGCTTTTTCTTCCAAATACAATNCCAAACAACATTGTTACCCAACCTATATATATCATAGTCTCATATCCGTCACTCCATGGAGCATGCCCAGAAATATACCATCTCCAGCAAAGNCCTGCAGCATGTAAAACAAATAGAAAATAAATTGAATATTTAAATATGGTAATGAAAATATTAATAATTTTTTTATTGTTAAAAATCTGAAATAATAAGGATATAAATAGTAAAAACCCTGCATATAGATACCAACTAAAAAGACTTCTAAATATATCATATTTATTATACAACACTTCTGACTCAATCTTAGATTCTGAAAGCATCACATTAGATCCATATCTATATTGAGTATCTAAAATTGCATTTAATATTTTATCTGATTCACTAAAATCTTTTGTCCTTTTTCCTTCATTTAAAAAATATAGATATGTTTTAAACCCAGTATTAATAAAATTTGAATACAAGCTATCTTTAATGAAGTTATTTCCAGTCCTATTTTCACTAGGAGAAATCCATCTATTATTTTCNTCATCAATCAGAGGNAAAAGTCTTAAAGAACTTCCTTCTAAAGCATTATATAGTAAGTTGACTCTTTGGTCTGTTTCNTTAAACTCCTTTTGGAAAGCATTAGGCACAGTTGATCTATATGCTTCTTCAAGATAAGGAGCAAGCTTGTATTCGCCTGTTTCAGTAAAAAAGCTAACTAGNGGAACATGCTTATGGTCTTTACTTACTCCAATAATATTTCTAATAGAATCACCTTTTTTCTTTTTTAAATAGATTATTGGAATATTATACCATAATAAAGGGCTTTCGTACATAGATAATATTGCTTGATTTGCATCAAGATTCTTATAATGATCACTCTTACTTAATTTTCTCAATAATTCTGANGCATAAGTATTAACTGGCATCATTCTACCTCCAAGATCTTGAATAACAATTTTNCCAAATTTATCTGCTTCTACTTTTGGAACTTGATTTACATATAGAATAGAATCTATCTTCTCAATATCAGCCTCAGTAATCTCAGGATTATGAGGGTTAGGATTTTGTGCATTTAANGANAATGACAAAAGAAAGAATANAATTGGTAGAATTTTAGACTTCNTTATTTTTAATTTTTGAATTTGACTTTTTAAATAGCNAAATCTAGTAAATCCTGAAATTAAGATTGATAATAAACCAAAGTAAAGAAGTATATATCCTAAATAGGTAATAGTAGTNCCCCAAAAATCATGATTTACAGACAATATNGTTCCTTTNTCGTCTGGATCAAATGAGGCTTGAAAAAATCTATAACCTTTATAGTTTAATATATTATTCATAAAAATTCTGTAATCAAAATTCTCTTCATCTATTACGGTGACNTCAGAGGCAAAAGCAGAATAACTCTTTTCAGTTCCNGGATATTTATCAGCAATAAAATCATTTAACTTAATACTAAAAGGAAGTTCATATACTTTAGACCCATATTTAAAAAGAAAATCTAAATCTCCTATTTGAATTTTTTTAAACTGATTATTAGTGCCCATTCCTCCTAATATCTTTATCGTTTTTGTTTCAACAGGAGTTGAGATTTCAAGAGCTATTGCATCTTGATCAGATTTTAAAAGCTCTGACTTTTTCACTACATCAAAAACACCTTTAATTACAGGTTTTGGAAATACAATAGATTGGTTATTTATTATATATCTTGATCTGAGATTNAGAGGTTCCTTTTTATCTTTACTTAATTTTCCTACACTCATCGTGGCCATTACCATATATTCTGCATCATAAGGAGATTCAATAAAAATGCCATTATCATCAAAAGTTATATTTATAGCNCCTTCAACATAATTGTTTAGAGTATAGAGAGTGTTATGAAGGTTCTGAACTGTACCAGATTTCAAAAAATGATTATGAGGCATNCCTCCNGTTGATTCAACNATNTTTAGATAATANTCTCCATNTTCATCATATACCACATCTTCCTCTGCTCCNTTTATAAAATCTNNTAATTCTATAGAAACAGGNNTTTTATTATAATCAGTACTATATCTAAATTTATTNTTTAATCTATGTGAAAAATCAACAGGCTCTTCAAT
>PACY01000053.1:6937-15713 GCA_002700405.1 Flavobacteriaceae bacterium
TTCTNANNATTTGNCCATTTATTTCATAATNACCATCTATATATACAGTCAAATAAGTTTTTTGTGAAATAAAAGTANTTTCTGTATTACCTTCTCTTATACTCATCACACCTTCATAACCAACATATCTAGTTAAAAAAGCTCCTATTAAAATNAAAATCCATGACAAATGCAGAATTAAAGTCGCCCATTTTCTTTTTGATAATAGACGATATTTAAAAATATTACCAACAAAATTTACTACAAATAATAACATAACAGTCTCAAACCACAATGTGTTATATATNATATTTCTAGAATAAGGTGTGGGTGAAGTTTCTTGTCCTGCATCTAGAAAAGTACCTATAGCCATTGATATGGCAAATACTATAAATAACATGCCTGTCAGTCTATTTGAGAATAATATATTTGCTATCTTTTTTAACATTAAGAAAAAACGAGATATTTTTGAAGGAACAAATTTAATACCATTTTCAATTAATTTTGTATTTTTTGCTCTTTATTAATCAATTATGATAAAAATTATTTTACTAGGCGCTGGAAATGTAGGTCATCATCTATCTAAAGCGTTTAATAAATCAACTGAAATTGATCTGGTTCAATGGTATAGTAGAGATAATTCAAAGGTTTCCCATAATGACATAGANATAGAAATAATCAATGACTTGTCAAAAATAAAATCTGCAGATATCTATATTATTTCTATAAGTGATTCATATNTAGGTGAGATATCTAAAAAATTAAATGTTTCTGAAAAACTTGTAGTCCATACTTCAGGTAGCTTAGACTTGAGTATAATTGACAGNAAAAACAGAAGAGGNGTATTCTATCCACTGCAAACNCTATCAAAAAATANAGAAATTGAACTAGCTAAAGTGCCTATATGTATTGAATCTGAAAATAATAAAGATTTAGTTCTACTNGAAACAATTTCAAAACATATTGGATGTAAAACATATAAGATAGATTATAATGAAAGGAAGATATTGCATTTGGCTGCAATTTTTTCTAACAATTTTGTNAATCANATGTTTACTATAGCTAAAGAAATTCTTGATGATAAAAATTTAGATTTTAATATTTTAAAACCCCTTATTAACGAAACAGTTGATAAAATTCATAAATTAGATCCAGAAAATGTACAAACTGGTCCTGCAATTAGAAATAATAGNGAGATTATACTAAATCATATAAAGACACTTAAGAAAGATGATCATAAGAAATTATATGAATTAATGACAAAACTAATTAAAGATAAATATGGAGAATAGTTATAAAGAAGATTTAAAAAACATTTCAACTTTTATTTTTGATGTTGATGGTGTACTAACAGATGGCTCTCTATTAATTGATTCAGAAGGTAATATGCTAAGAAAAATGAATGTCAAAGATGGCTATGCTTTAAAAGCAGCNATTGATAGCGGATACAATATTTGTATAATTTCAGGCGGAACTAATGAAAGTGTTAGAAAAAGACTTGAAGGTTTAGGAATTAAAGAAATTCATTTAGGATCGCATGATAAAATTGAACAACTAAATTCATTTGTAGATAAATATGGACTAGATGAAAAAAATATACTATTTATGGGTGATGATATTCCTGACATACCAATTCTAAAAAAAGTAGGGCTAGCTTGCTGTCCTCAAGATGCAATTCCAGAAGTAAAAAATATATGTTCTTATGTTTCTCACAGAAATGGAGGAATGGGTGCAGTAAGAGATGTTATTGAGCAAGTAATGAAAATTCAAAACAANTGGGCTGAATGAAAAAGTATATTTTAATATTAATCGTTTTATTTAGNTTAAGTGCTAATAGCCAAAGTGTAATTGGAGCATGGGAAAGAAATCATGTTTCTGATAATGGCGAAGAACTTAAGAGTGTAGTAATTTTTTCTGATGGATATCAATCAATAAGTATCTTCAAAGCAAAATCAGGAGAGTTTGTATACTCTAATGGTGGAACATGGGANCTTGATGNAAATATGATGACAGAAAAAGTTGAGTTTGACACTAGAAATGCTGAAAGAGTTGGAGATGTTGTTACTTTTAAAGTTGAATTAACTGATTCATCCCTATCAATTCCTGAATCTAACTGGACCTTTAACAGGATTGACGATGGTAGTCCTGGTGAACTTAATGGTGCATGGCTAATGGGAGGAAGAGTTAGAGATGGAAATAAACGAATGAGAGACACAAGTGGTCCAAGAAAAACAATGAAAATTTTGTCNGGTGAAAGGTTTCAATGGATTGCATACAATACTGAGACAAAAAAGTTTATGGGTACTGGTGGTGGAACTTATTCAACAATTAATGGAGTTTACACTGAGAACATAGAATTCTTTTCAAGGGATAATTCCAAAGCTGGGCTAACTTTAGAATTTAATTACTCTATTGATAATAATGAATGGAATCATTCTGGCTTTAGCAGCAAGGGAGATCCTATANATGAAATTTGGGTTAGAAGAGATTAACGATGGATAAATTTAAGTGGAATAAACTTTATAGTCTAATAATCTTAGCTAACCTGATCTATTTTATAATATTTTTCTTAATTACTTCTTATTACTAAGCAATGCATACAATAGACTGGATAATTTTAGTATCAACACTTTTGTTAATAGTAATATATGGTACTTTAAAAACAAGAGGTGCTAAATCTTCNTCAGACTACATTAAGGCTGGAAATCAAGCTAAATGGTGGACTATTGGAATATCTGTTATGGCTACACAAGCTAGTGCAATAACTTTTCTTTCAACTCCTGGCCAAGCATTTCATGATGGAATGGGATTTATTCAGTTTTATTTTGGAATTCCAATAGCNATTATAGTAGTATGTATGGTATTTATACCTATTTATCATAAACTTAAGGTTTATACTGCTTANGAATATCTTGAAACCAGATTTGATTTAAAGACAAGAACCTTAACTGCATTATTGTTTTTAATTCAAAGGAGTCTAGCGGCAGGAATTACAATATTTGCTCCTGCCATTATTCTATCCTCTGTATTGGGTTGGGATCTAACAACTTTAAATATAATATTAGGTCTATTAGTTATAATATATACTGTTTCTGGTGGAACTAAAGCTGTGAATTATACTCAAAAATATCAGATGGGNATCATCTTTATTGGGTTACTAATATGTTTGGCAGTAATCATAAATCTCCTNCCAGAAAATATTAGTTTTAGAAACGCTATTGATATAGCTGGGGCAAATTCAAAACTTGAGGTATTAAATTTTTCATTTGACCTAGAAAATCGATATACTATTTGGAGTGGAATCCTAGGAGGAACTTTTTTGATGATGTCCTATTTTGGAACAGATCAAAGCCAAGTTCAGCGATATTTNTCTGGAAAATCACTAAAAGAAATGCAATTAGGAATGATTTTTAATGGAATTTTAAAAATTCCNATGCAATTCTTTATTCTTTTTATTGGAGTAATGGTTTTTGTTTTTTATCAATTTAATTCCTCTCCAATTAACTTTAATCCTCAATCTATAAATACTATAAACAATTCAACTTANNAGAAGGATTATAATACNCTTCAAAACGAGCTCAACAACATATTTAATGAAAAACAATATCAAATAAATAATTATTTGTCAGGCAGTTATGATGCTAAATATGNATTATCAGAATTAGAATTAAAAGAAAAAAAGCTCAGATTAGAAGCAAAAAACCTTATAGCTTTGGCTTCAAAAGANAAAAAAATTAAGGTAGAAACTAATGATAAGGATTATGTTTTTATAACTTTTATTCTAGAGAATCTTCCAAAAGGATTAATTGGCTTATTATTAGCTGTAATATTAAGTGCTGCAATGTCCTCAACTTCAAGTGAAATAAATGCATTAGCAACCACAACTGCAATTGATATATATAAAAGAAATAAAGAAAATGTTTCTGATCAAGAGTTAGTGAAAATAACTAAGTTCTTTACTTTNTTTTGGGGGNTGATTGCNATAGGTATTGCCTGCGTTGCCTACCTAGCAGACAATTTGATTCAATTAGTTAATATNATAGGATCTATATTCTATGGAAATGTGTTAGGTATTTTTCTAATAGCTTTCTTTTTAAAATATATTAAATCAAATGCTATATTTTTTGGAGCAATAATAACTCAAATCATAATCATATATGGATGGTATAGTGATTGGATGCCATTTTTATGGCTTAATGTTTTTGGATNTATTGTCGTTATTNCTATCTCTAGTTTATTACAACTGGCACAAAAGAATTAATTACTCCACTCTTCTATTGAATCTTTATTCATCTTAATATAATCTTGATTGTTTGCAGCTTTTGCTGCCTCTAATGATTTCTTAGCTATTCTAATCGCTCCTTTTAAATCACCATTTGCAGCATACATTAATGATTGTTGTCTTAATTGCCAAAATTGTGGGTTTTCTGACATTTCCATAGCTTTATCCATCCACTTAACAGCCATACTTAGATTAACATTTTCTTGCATATAATATACAGCAGCAGCATAATAATCAGAAGCTTTAGGTTCTTCACTCATTACTTTCTGAATATTTTTTTCAACAATATCTTTAGTTGGAACATTAATTGTAACAGGGGCATATACATCATCCCACATCATTGACATAACTGCATAATTATTATTTAATGCATCAAAAGCAATGGTAAAAGTTTCAATNGAAATTGGGTCTGGGTGTTTTTTTATTTCAACCATAGTACTTAAAACAACATTCTTATCATCCCAATCTCTTGGTACTCCCCTAACAGAAGTATCATCATATAAAATAAATTCCCACTCTGATTCATTTGGGACAGTGAAAATGGAATATTGACCAGCAGCTACCATCTGTCCATTAATTTCAACGTTAGTAGAGAAACTAATTTTAGTACTTGCATTTGCACCAGTTCTCCAGATCTTATTATAAGGAACCAAATTTCCAAAGATCTCTCTTCCTCTCATTGAAGGTCTGGAATACTCAACTTCAATTTCTGTTAAACCTACGATTTGTTCAATTTCAGCCAATGGACTTGGTTGTGGCGTTTCAATTTGTGAAAAAGAATAAGAGAAGGTAATTAATGTAATAAGTAGTAAATATTTTTTCATGATTATTATTTTATTATAAATTATTGATACTTTTATTGTAGAAAACAAAAATAGAAAAAATTTAATATTATGAAAAAGTATATTATTGAATGTATTGGAACTTACTTCTTAGTACTAATTATTGGTTTGACTGGAAATCCTATTGCTATTGGAATTGGACTAAGNATCCTTGTATATATGGGGGCTCANATCTCAGGAGCNCACTATAATCCTGCGGTGAGTTTAGCAATGATTATTAGAGGTGAGATTACTATAATGGAATGTTTAAAATATATTTTATCACAATGTATTGGAGCTTTTGCAGGGGCATATTCNATTNTTCTACTTGGAGCAGATGCTCTATCTGTTGTCTCTAATACTGATAGCATGACAAGTTTTTTTATGGCTGAAATTATTTTTACTTTTCTTCTTGTATTTGTNATTCTTAATGTTGCGACTCATCCTGACACAAAAAATAATCAATATTATGGGTTAGCTATTGGATTAACAGTTGCTGCGGGAGCTTTTTCAGTTGGAGAAATATCTGGGGCGGTTTTTAACCCTGCTGTTAGTTTTGGCCCTTCATTATTAAGCCTTATTAATCCAGACCTAGAGTTTAGCAATCTTGTTTCTCATAATTTTTTCATTTATTATTTAAGTGCAACAGCAATTGGCTCGGTTCTTGCAGGACTCTTATTTAATTATCTCCTAAAAAAATAAATGATTCATTACAGTGAAGAAGATATTGAAGATCTAGATAAACTATTTAGAATAAATCTTATAAATAGTTGNACAGGGTATAAGTCAGCTAATTTAATAGGAACAAAGTCTGATGAAGGAATTCCTAATGTAGCAATATTTAGCTCAATAGTTCATTTAGGTTCAAACCCGCCACTATTAGGTTTTTTTTTAAGACCTACAGAAATTTTTCCAAGAAACACCTATACTAATATTAAAGAAAATGGAGTATATACTATAAATTCAATTTATAAAAAGATTATTAATGACGCTCATCATACTTCAGCTAAATATGATAAAAATATTTCTGAATTTAGTGTCACTAATTTAAAAGAGGAATATATTGAGGATATATATGCTCCATTTGTAAAAAACTCTCCTATAAAAATTGAAATGAAATTTTTAGAAGAAATTAAAATTAAAGCAAATAAATGTAAATTAATTGTTGGGAAAATTGTTAGTTTGCATATTGAAAATAAATTACTTGAAAAAGATGGATTTTTGAGCCTAAACAAAGGGGAAATTCCAACAATAAGTGGATGTGACGGATACTATATACCTAATGATTATATAAGAAAGGAATATCAAAAACTAAACAAATAATGAATTTTTTAAAACTTTTATTAATTTCCATAAATATAATTCTATTAAACATGAATGATTTAAAATCTATATATGAAATTAAGATAAATGATATATGGGGTGATGCTATTGAATTAAATGACTTTAAAGGAAAATATATACTGTTTGTCAATGTAGCTTCAGAATGTGGCTTTACCGGACAATATGAAGGATTACAAAAACTTCATGAAGAATACGGGTCTAAACTTGTTGTTGTTGGAACTCCATGCAACCAGTTTGCAGGCCAAGAACCTGGTCAATCTCATGAAATANCAGCATTTTGTTCAGAAAAATATGGCGTTACTTTTTTAATGACTGAAAAGATAGAAGTNAAAGGCAATAACCAACACCCTCTTTATAAATGGTTAACTGATAAAAATCATAATGGAATTAAAAGCTCAACAGTTAGATGGAATTTTCAAAAATACTTAGTTGACCCATCAGGGAATTTAGTTGATTATTGGTATTCTGTAACACAGCCGCAAAGTCAAAAAATACTCAAGCACATTCAATGAAAGTTTACAGGTTTGTAAGAACTCAAAAAATACCTATTAATATTAATGAAGCATGGGANTTTTTAAGTAATCCGAACAACTTAAAAACTATCACTCCATCTTATATGGGTTTTAATATTCATGAAAACGAAAATACAGAAATGTATTCTGGACAAATAATAAAATATACAGTTTCTCCAATTCTAGGAATAAAAATAAATTGGGTTACAGAAATTACACATGTAAAAAATCTAGAATATTTTGTAGATGAGCAAAGATTTGGGCCATATAGTTTTTGGCATCANAAACATTTCATAAAAGAGATTAAGGGTGGAGTAGANATGNTAGATATATTAGATTATNCTCTTCCNTTTNGNATANTNGGNAGAATTTTTCATCCTNTTATNGTTAGACCAAAACTTAATGAAATCTTTAATNATAGGAGAGAAAAACTGATTAAAATATTTGGNAACTTTTAATTACCTTTATTAATCTAANACAANCCAAATGAAAAAATATTTATNTAATANTACTNTCNTTNTTTNTAACAACNAATNTTGTTNTATCTCAATCAAANCTTANTAAACTAAAATCTGANATTGTNANTTCNGTAGANAANCATTCTGAAAATNTAATNAANATNAGTGATCAGATATGGGAATTAGCTGAAACNGCATTTAANGAGNATNAATCTTCAAANATTCTATCNGATTATGCAGAAAAAAATGGNTTTNNAGTTGANAAAGGTGTNGCTGGAATGCCNACNGCNTTTGTNGNNNCATATGGNNNAGGAAAACCTGTTATTGGAGTTTTAGGTGAATTTGATGCTCTTCCAGGCCTTTCACAACAGACTGAACCAGTCAAATCTCCATTGGTTGAGGGAGGTTCAGGTCATGGCTGTGGTCATAATATGTTTGGAGCTGGCAGTCTTGGTGCAGCAATTGCTATTAAAGAAATGATAGAGCAAGGCAAGATAAGTGGTACAGTCAAATTTTTTGGTACACCTTCTGAAGAAAAATTCTTTGGAAAAATATGGATGGTTGAAGCTGGGTTATGGGATGATGTAGATGTTAATATAAGTTGGCACCCTTCAGCATCAACAGAAGCTGATGTGCAAACTTCTTTAGCTTTGATTGATTTCAAAGTTGAATTTTTTGGACAGGCTGCTCATGCCTCAATGGATCCTTGGAATGGCAGAAGTGCAGCTGATGCATTAGAACTCTATACAACTGGAATAAATTACTATAGAGAACATGTACAGCCAACAGTTCGTATGCATTATCATATCCAAGATGGTGGTCAAGTAGTTAATGTAGTTCCAGATTATTCCAAAATTTGGGTAAGAGTGAGAGACACTAAAAGATCTGGAATGACACCAGTATATGAAAGAGTTGTAAAAATGGCCGAGGGAGCTGCTATTCTTGCAAATGTTGATTATAAAGTGTCTTTGATTTCTGGGATTTATGAAGTATTAGTAAACAGAAAAGGTGGTGAGGTAATGCAAAAAAACCTCGAGTTATTAGGCTCTATTAAATACAATGAGAATGAAATAAAATTTGCCAAAGACATACAGGCTTCTACAGGAAAACCTCAATTAGGATTAGATAGTACAATCAAACCTCTTAAGGAAACAGTAGAAAACCCTGGAGGGGGCTCAACAGATGTTGGAGATGTTAGTTGGAATGTTCCAAATATAAATCTGGGTGTTACCACAGCTCCAGTTGACACACCATGGCATTCATGGGCAGTAGTAGCTTGTGGAGGAATGAGTATAGGTCATAAAGGAACAATATATGCTGCAAAAGCTATGGCTATGACAATGTCTGACTTATATGTAAATGAGAAATTAGTTAAAGAAA
>PACY01000054.1 GCA_002700405.1 Flavobacteriaceae bacterium
AGTTTAAATGAATAACAGCCATTGTGGAGAAAAAAATATTAAATGAATTTATTAAAACTAATCCCAAGTTATGGATAAAAAATATCCTAGATGATCTAAAAAAACTAGGATACAATGAAATTCCAAAATATAATTCTAAAGAAAATATAACAATTGAGCCATTCTATACAGATAATATAAAAAGTATAGATTCTAAATATCCTAATAGCTGGAGTATAGCACAAAAAATAGACGTAAATAATTCATTAGTTGCAAATTCAAAAGCGTTAGAGCTAATAAAAAAAGGAGCTAACAGTATTCATTTTAATATTCAAAATAACTCTATTTCTTTAGAGGATTTATTAAATAAAATACCCATAGAAAAAACAGAGCTATTTTTTAAAACTAAATCATGTTCTAATTCATTCTTAAAATCATTAAATAAATTAGCAAAAGACTCAAAATCATTTAACATTAGTTATGATCCTATTGGTTTGCTGGCAAAATCTGGAAATTGGGAGTGCTCGATGGATGATGATTTAAATAGTCTAAAAAATAAAACTAACCAATTAACTAGATTTAAAAATTTAATAGTTGTTGAATCAGGTTTATATCAAAATGCTGGAGCTAATATATTTGAAGAAATTGCATTTAGCCTTAGTCATGCAAATGAATATTTAAATTTTCTTAATGGAGATGTTGCAAATAAAATAGCATTTAATATTTCTATTGGTCCTAATTATTTCTTTGAAATAGCAAAATTAAAAGCATTGAAAATTTTATGGGAGGCTATTACAAATAAATATAAAAACACAGTTTCATCTCCGCATATAATTGCTACTCCATCTAAAAGAAATAAAACTATATACGAATACAACAACAACATATTAAGAACTACAACAGAATGTATGTCAGCTATATTTGGAGGAGCAAATACAATATCAAATATCACTTATGACAATATTTTTAATATAGAAAATGAATTCTCTAAAAGAATTGCATTAAATCAATTATTAATCATCAAACATGAAACAAATATAGATAAAGTAAAAAATGCAGCAGACGGATCACATTATATTAATGATTTAACAAACAAAATAGCCCAAGAATCCTTAATAATTTTTAAAGAGATAGAAAAAAATGGAGGGTTTATCAAGTCTCTAGAAAAAAATATAATTCAAAGTAGAATTAAAAAAAGTCATAAGGTTGAGCAAAAACTTTTTAACGAGGCTAAGGAAAAACTAATTGGAATTAATATCTATTCTGATCTAGATAGAAAAATTAAACCTGAAATTACTAAAGATATTTTAAAACCAAAGATTAAAATTAATACTATAATTGAACCTGTTTCTGAAATTAGATTAGCCGAAAAAATTGAATTAAGCAGAATTAATAATGAATAGAAAAAATCTTGAAAATATTAATTTAGACAAATTATATTCTTTAAAATCATATAAAGAAAAGAATGAAAGTTTTCATACTTCAGAAGACATTCATTTAAAATCATTTTATGATAAAGATGATATAAAAAATCTTGAGCATATTAATTTTGGAGCAGGTGTAGAACCTTTTTTAAGAGGCCCGTATTCAAGCATGTATGTTGCAAAGCCATGGACCATAAGACAATACGCTGGTTATTCTACTGCAGAAGAGAGTAACATGTTTTATAAAAGAAATTTAAAATCTGGACAGAAAGGTTTATCTGTTGCATTTGATTTACCTACTCATCGTGGATATAATTCAGATAACAAAAGAGTTTATGGTGATGTTGGTAAAGCTGGAGTAGCAATTGATTCAGTAGAAGATATGAAGATACTATTTGATGGTATTCCTCTTGACAAAATGAGTGTTTCCATGACTATGAATGGTGCTGTATTACCAATAATGGCATTTTACATCGTTGCAGCAAATGAGCAAGGAGTGAAAACCTCAGACTTAAAGGGAACCATCCAAAACGATATATTGAAGGAATATATGGTTAGGAACACATACATATATCCGCCAAAAGAATCTATGGAAATTATATCAAATATCTTTAAATACACTAGTAAAGAAATGCCGAAATTTAATAGCATTAGTATATCAGGATACCATATGCAGGAAGCTGGAGCTACAAATGATCTGGAGCTTGCCTATACTCTAGCAAATGGATTAGAATANGTAAAAAATGGAATAGCTGCTGGTCTTAAAATTGATGAATTTGCNCCAAGGTTATCATTTTTTTGGGGAATTGGAATGAACCATTTTATGGAAATNGCAAAACTAAGNGCNGCAAGAGTTTTATGGGCCAAACTAATTAAGCAATTCAATCCTAAATCCAATAAATCAATGGCTTTAAGAGCTCATTGTCAAACAAGTGGNTGGAGTCTAACTAGACAAGANCCATTNAATAACATTACTAGAACTACCATTGAAGCCTGTTCTGCCGTATTTGGTGGNACTCAAAGCCTTCANACNAATTCATTAGATGAAGCGATAGCATTACCTACTGATTTTTCAGCTAAAATTGCNAGNGACACACAATTATTTCTTCAAAATGAGATTAAAATTACTAATACAGTAGATCCATGGGGAGGAAGTTATTATTTAGAATCATTAACTGATAATCTAATTANAAAATCNTGGAAACATATAGAAGAANTTGATAATCTTGGAGGAATGACTAAGGCTATTGAAAAAGGCATACCAAAACTTAGAATTGAACAAGCAGCTACTAAAAAACAAGCAAAAATTGACTCAAAAGAAAGNATTATTNTTGGTGTAAATAAATTCAAATCATNTGAAGAAGATGATATTCAATATCTAGAAGTTGACAACAATAAAGTNNGAAATCAACAAATTGNTAGAATTAATAAATTAAAATTAAATAGAGATAGTATAAAAGTTNAAANAGCATTAGCTAATTTAAAGAATGCAGCAAAAAATAAAAATAAAAATTTATTAGCTTTGGCAATAGAAGCAGCAAAAGAAAGGGCTACATTAGAAGAAATNAGTCAATCTCTTGAAGATATTTANGGNAGATANAGATCAGAAATAAAAACTTTTACAGGAGTGTATAAATCTAATATAAAAAATAACGAATCATTTAATAAGGCTATTAAATTGGCTGATAATTTTTCTAAAAATGATGGTAGACGTCCAAGAATATTAGTTGCAAAGATTGGTCAAGACGGCCATGATAGAGGAGCAAAGATAGTTGCAACAGGTTTTGCAGATATTGGATTTGATGTAGATATAGGACCTCTTTTTCAAACTCCAGAAGAAGTAGCAANNCAAGCTNTTGAAAANGANGTGCATATNGTAGGTNTTTCTACACTTGCTGGGNGNCATAAGACNTTAGTTCCTAAANTAATTGAAGAACTAAAGAATTATGGAAGAGATGATATTCTGATAATTCTAGGTGGNGTAATCCCTAAACAAGATTACAATAGCCTTATAAAAAATGGTGTAGCAGCAATTTTTGGTCCAGGATCTAAAATCAGTGANACAGCTATAGAAATTCTTGATTTATTAATTAAGAATCCTTAATATTTTTAACAAATCGTGTTAACAAGTAATATTTTAAATCAGATCAAATAATTGTACATTTATTCGAAGTTATTTCTAAGAAAAAATGGCAAAAGTAATTGCAATATCTAATCAGAAAGGCGGTGTCGGGAAAACAACAACAGCTGTTAATTTATGCTCTTNCCTAGGTATACTTGAAAAAAAAGTATTGCTTATAGATCTTGACCCTCAAGCAAATGCAACTTCTTCTCTAGGTATAGAAAATGAAATGATTAAAAATGGAATTTATCAATTATTTGAAAAATCATGCTCAATNACAGANTGTATAATTGAAAATAAANTTATCAATGTAGATNTTATNCCTTCACATATTGATTTGGTTGGAATTGAAATTGAATCTNTAGATCTAATTGATCGAGAATATATTTTGANNAATGCGATTAAAAATATTAAAAAAAAATATGATTATATTATAATAGACTGTCCACCNTCTCTAGGCTTATTAACAATAAATGCTTTAACTGCATCAAATTCAGTTATTATTCCGATACAGTGTGAATATTTTGCACTAGAAGGACTTGGGAAACTTTTAAATACAGTTAAGAGTATTCAAAAAATTCATAATAAAAAATTATCTATTGAAGGATTAGTTCTTACNATGTATGATTCAAGACTAAATTTATCAAANCAGGTAATTAAAGAAGTAAAATTACATTTTGATNAAATGGTTTTTAAAACAATTATTCATAGAAATGTAAAATTAGGGGAAGCTCCAAGCTACGGTGAGAGCATATTAGAATATGATGTTAATAGTACTGGAGCTAATAATTATCTAAATTTGGCAAGAGAATTGATATTAAATAATTAATAATGGCAAAAGCAACAAAAAAACAAGCACTAGGAAGNGGGTTGTCATCAATTCTAAAAGAAGATGGTAATGCAAAACAATCTTTAAATTTTAAACGAAAAAATACCAGTATTGATAATTTAGATATTAACTTNATTAGNGTAAACCCTTATCANCCTAGATCAAATTTTAATGAAGAATCGNTAAAAGAACTTACAACTTCAATAAANAATATTGGTGTAATTCAGCCAATTACCGTAAGAAAAATTAAAAAAAATTNATACCAATTAATTTCTGGAGAAAGAAGACTAAANGCATGTAAAAATTTAGANTTAAAGACTATTCCAGCTTATATAAGAACTGCCAATGATCAAGAGTCNTTAGAAATGGCTCTAATTGAGAACATTCACAGGCAAGACCTNGATGCTATAGAAATAGCTATGTCATATAAAAGACTTATTGATGAAATAAATTTAACTCAAGAAGAGCTTAGTAATAAAATTGGGAAAGATAGAACAACTATAACAAATTATTTAAGGCTCTTAAAATTGAATCCAATAATTCAAAGTGGAATTAAAGATGGCTTTATATCTATGGGNCATGGAAGATCAATAATTAATATTGAAAATATATCTGATCAAATTAAANTATATNAAACTATTATTTCTAAAAATCTCTCTGTAAGNAATACTGAANAACTAGTAAAAACNTATAAAAAAANTAAGGGAACAAATATTAAAACTGAAAAACCAAAATATATTAAAANAGCAATAGNTAGATTNTCTGAANTATTTAAGACCAGTGTAAAANTTAATNTGTCAAAAAATAAGNCAGGCAAAATAATTATCCCGTTTAAATCAGAAACTGAATTTAAAAAAATTAATAAAAAATTAAATGATTTATAGAAATANCATAATCATAATATTGTTTNTGATTTCAACNCAAAATCTTCATTGTCAAANAAGTAAAGATGATNATCAAAAAAAAGTNTTGGGNCCAGCTAAAGCAGCATTTTACTCAGCNGTTCTCCCAGGATTGGGTCAAGTATATAATAAAAAATATTGGAAAGTNCCTATAGTTTATGGNGCATTGGCAGGAGGTGTTTATTATTTCAATAAAAANAATNANCTATATCACAAATATAGAGATGCATACAAAAGAAGATTAGCTGGNTTTACNGANGATGAATTTTATGGAAGTGGNTCTGTTCCTGCAATTTCAAATGATGGGCTAATAAGAGCTCAAAAAAGCTTAAAACGAAATAAAGAANTATCTATTTTAGTTACTATAGGAATNTATGCANTNAATATTATCGATGCTAATGTTGACGCNCATTTGCTACAATATAATCTTGACGATAATCTTNCACTAAGCCCAAAATTAAANTATAATGAAATAAATTCCACTTCTAATCTNTCATTAGCATTAAAATTAGAATTATAAATTATATTATTTTTAACAAGGGGTTTTTTATTAATTACTTTACAATAACCTAATTTTGAAAAAAATTNTGACNATAAACTTATAATGAAGACATTACTTNTTATTTTATTTATTATACATCTAATTCATGGCTTAGGGACCTGGAAATTATATTCTAAAGCTGGCTATAAATTATGGGAAGCATTTATNCCTGTTTATAGTATAATTATCTTAATTAAGATAGTTAATAGATCGAGATGGTGGATTNTACTTTTGGNACTTCCTGTAATTAATGCAATAATGATACCTGTACTATGGGTAGAGCTATCAAGAAGTTTTGGAAAAAATACTTATTTAGATACTTTTTTATCAATTGTATCTTTAGGGTTTTATAACTATTATCTAAACTACTTTTCTGATGTTGAATATGTAGCTAATAGAGATATAAATCCTAAAAGTTCAAATGGTGAATGGACTAGTTCATTAATTTTTGCAATTGTAGCTGCAACAATAATTCACACCTATTTTATTCAACCTTATACAATTCCTACATCTTCATTGGAAAAAACATTACTTGTAGGAGACTTTTTATTTGTTAGTAAGGTAAATTATGGTGCTAGAGTACCTATGACTACAATTGCTGCTCCAATGGTTCATGACACACTTCCATTTATAAAAAAGAAGTCATATTTAAGCAAAAATCAAATTCCATTTATAACTGAACTTCCATATTTAAGNTTNCCTGGTTTTGAAAAAATTAAGAATAATGATATTGTAGTTTTTAACTGGCCAGTTGANACAATGGTAAATATGTATTATACTGATAAAAATTATTATAANCCTATTGATAAAAAAACAAATTATGTTAAAAGAGCTGTAGGTATTGCTGGAGATACTCTAGAAGTAATAAATGGATATGTTNATATTAATGGGGNAAAGAATATTTTGCCTAATGAAGCNAANCTACAATTTTCATATTTAGTTCAGCCAAAAAGAAATAGGTTTAGTAAAAGAGTAATGATNAATAACTATGATATTACAGATGCATTTGGCATAATAAATCAGANTAACACCTATAAGTTTATGGGGATCAGTGATAATGCTCTAAATAAATTTAAATTTCACCCAAATGTTGAATGGATAGTTAGAGATACTCTACCAAAAGGATATAGAGATTCATCTGTATTTCCCCAAAGTGAAAATTATGAATGGAATAATGATTTTTTTGGNCCAATATATATACCAAAAAAAGGTGAAACAATAGAAATAAATANTAGTAANATCAACTTATATAAACGCCTAATNGNTGTATATGAAAATAATAATCTATTAATTAAAGGTGATAAAATATACGTTAATAATAAAGAAATTTCAGAATANACATTTAAACAAGATTATTATTGGCTAATGGGAGATAATAGANGTAATTCTCAAGATTCAAGATCNTGGGGTTTTGTTCCATTTGATCATGTAGTTGGCAAACCTGTCTTTAAATGGTTTAGCTGGGATTCAAATGCTAAAGGACTCNGNAANATTAGATGGAATAGATTATTTACTTCAATTAGCGGAACTGGTGGNCCTATNAATCTATTTTTTGGATTCNTTACAATCCTAATAATTTTTTGGCTTTTAAGTATTGATTATAGTAATTTTAAAAAAGGGTGGAATAAATCTAAAAATTAAATGGATTTAATAATTCACCCTAATTATCTCCCAAGTACCTCACAATTCTTATTGATGGCTAATTCAAAAAAATTAGTTTTTGAAATTAATGACCATTTTCTAAAACAAACATTTAGAAATAGAACATACATCTATGGGGCGAACGGAAAATTAATATTATCTATTCCTGTAATTCATTCACAAAAAAATAGAAAATTACTTAAAGACGTTAAAATATCATATAGTCATGATTGGCCCACTCAACATTGGAAATCATTTCAAATTTCATATAGAAGTTCACCNTTTTTTGAATACTATGAGGATAAACTAATTGATCTATATAAAAAAAGAGAGAAATATTTATTTGACTTTAATTTAAAATCAATAGATATTATTTCTGAAATGCTAAAAATTAATTTAGAATATAAATTCACTAAAAAATATGAAGATAATTATTCTGATAAATTAGATTATAGAAAAAATTATAAAAAAATAGACTCTGAATATCAAATTAATAAGTATACACAAGTGTTTGAATCAAAGCATGGTTACATAGAAAATTTATCAGTCTTAGACCTTATATTTAATGAAGGTCCTAATGCAAATAATTTNTTAATACCTAGTTAATATTAAATTTTGAGACAATTGGNAAATGATCTGTAAAATCAACTTTTTCTATTTTAAAATCATTTACTTTAAATAATTTATCTACCAATATAAANTCTATTCTTAAAGGGATTGAATTATAATTATATGTTTGACCTAAAAAATTNCCTTTTTCAANAAAAGAATCCTTTAAATCTGATTTAATTAAATTGTATATATAAGAAAAAGCTGTATTATTAAAATCACCTGAAACAACTACTCTATAAGGTGAGCTANTAATATGCGANTTTAAAACCTCTGCCTGAGTTTGTTGTATTTGAAATGTATTATTTAAATCTTTCAATAATTTATCAGAATTCTCATTAAATTCTGAAACTTCTAGACTCTTATCAAACTTAAAAGACTGTAAATGGATATTGTAAATTCTTATCGTATCTCTATTTATTATAATATCAGTAAAAATTGCACCATTATTAGAGTTTTCAAATTTGATTGTTCCNGATGAGTAAATTGGAAACCTNGAAAATGTTGCCTGACCAAAACTAAGATATCCTTCTCTTAAAGATTCAAATTTATAAGGATGNGACTCTAGTTCAAATGGAAATTTATTACTATACTCTTGAAATCCTATAATATCTAATTCTAGTTTACTGNTATATTCTAGTATACTATCTCTACTTAACTTTTGTTCTAATTCATTATTAAATTTATTATAATTAAATACATTAACATTATAACTCATTACCGAAAGGTTATTGCCACCAACATATNCTGAATTATTTGAAAAATTGATAAATGATATCAAATAGTTATAACCTAATAGAATGACAACTAATGATAAAATAAATTGTTTTTTTAGCTTGATAATCCAATAAAAAATAAATAGAATATTAATTATAAAAATTATCGGGATAAATAAACNAAGTAATGAAAGGTGGGATAAAATGGAGGGCTTAATTTCAGGAATTAAATAGGAAAACAGTAAAATGAAAGCAAAAACAGAGTTAATTANATACATTAACNTGTCAAATAAATTTAATTTCTTCATAGCATTATTTTTTGCCTGCCTTAAACAAAAATTCTTTTTCGCTTTTGGTTAAATTGTCATATCCACTTTTACTTATTTTGTCTAATATTAAATCAATTTTTTTCTGTTTAGAAAAATCAGCTGATGAATTATGTTTCTTATTTGATTTTTTAGTTTTAGTGAAATACTTTTTAAAATCNCCAAAACCATATAATGAGATATAATAATAAAATCCTGCTAAATATCCTCCAATATGCGCAATTGCGCCTCCGTCAGGGCTATCATTGGCGAATAATCTTATTATATCCATAAAAAAGAGTAAGAACATTAGATATTTAAATTCAAATTTTATAAATGAAATTTTTATTATTTTATTTGGCATAAAACAAAACATAAAAAATAATAGCGCATAAGCGCCTGCTGAAGATCCTATCAATGTACCGCTCTGATTAAAAAAAGCAAGAAAAAATAGACCTCCTAATATTATTCCTGTAAAAAATATCCTAATAGGAATTTTTTCACCATATAAATTCATTAGGCTAGAAGATGAATAATATATTAAAATCATCATAAATATTAACTCATAGAGCCCTTCATGAATAAATGCATAAGTTAATAAGGACCATGGATTATATATATAATCGTGGGTTAAAGCAAAATATTCATTGATATACGTTATACTAGATAATTTTAGAATTATATAAAAAATGTATACTAGAATATTTAATACAATTATTTTTTCAAATGAGTTTGAGTTTCTAAACCTATGTGATATATCAGAGAAAATACTACTCATCTAATTCCAACGATTACTATTAAATTGATTTATTCTCCAATAATACATTATTAGGAACCCTGTTAATGCACCTCCTAAATGCGCCACATAAGCTGTATTNCTTGGNCTAAATATAGANACGCCGGTAGTAGCTGAAATTAAGTCCAATAAAATTANNCCAGGAATAAAATATTTTGCTTTTATTGGAACTGGAAANAACATTAACATCAATTTATTTTCTGGAAAAAACATNCCAAAAGCAACTAAAANACCCATTATTGCACCTGATGCTCCTACCATTAATGAATTAAATGATGACANAAAACTTAATAANTCAGCATCTCCCAATATAGAAGACCANGCNGTATTATACTTTCCTTGATTTANAATTTCAAATATTTGAGAAGAATCATACCCAGAACTAATTAGTATTTCAAGATTAGTATAAAAAATAAAATACAGATAAATTAATTGAATTATAGCAGCTCCTAATCCACATGAAATATAAAAAAATAAAAACCTTTTAGAACCTAATACTCTTTCTATCTGAACACCAAACATCCACAATGTAAACATATTAACTAAAATGTGCATTGAACCTCCATGCATAAACATGTGAGTTATTATTTGCCAAAACTTAAAGGAATTATTCTCAGGGAAACGTAAGCCTAAAAATGAATAAACTAAATCCATATTTCCTGANAATGTAGTNCCAATAAACATTATAANATTTATGATTAATAATTGCTTGACTATTTCNGTTATTCTCATNTTATTTAATTATAGGAATTTTTTTTCAAGCTCATCANAAGTNATTGTATGATATATCTTCTTGTTAAATGGAGAAACATTNGGNTCCTTACATGCAAATAAACTNTTTACAATNTATTCTTGTTCATCAATTAAAAGTTTTTTNCCATTTTTAATTGCCAGACTTTTTGACATTAATTTTGCTGTTANATCTGATTTNCTGAAATTTTTATCAGGNATTTCNTCTTTTATATTATTCAATAAATCTTCAATATANGATTCAACTTTATTAGGNTCTAAAAAAGTAGGTATAGCCTCAAAATTNAAATCATTATTTGAGNTTTTTTTGAATAAAAATCCTGAAGATTTAAGTAGTTTTTTATAATTGANTAATAAATTAANTTCTTGAATCGAAANATTCATTTTTAAAGGNTTAACTAATTTTTGAGGGGTTGAACCATCAANAGTTATAAATTTCAAAAATTTCTCATATAATATCCTCTGATGTGCTCTATTCTGATTAATAATAACAATGCCTGATTTAATTTTATTAATCAAATATTTTTTATTTAACTGATAAACTGAATTTGAATCAAAATTATTATCATCCTTAAAATCTAATGTATTTACTCTACTATCCTCTTCAATAGAATTTATTTGATCTTGGTTAAATTGGCTATTTTTATCTAAATCCAAATATATATTTTCTGAGGATTTAGTATTGGTCGTTTGAAACGGATTATAATTTTCATTAATATCTATTCCAACACCTTCCACTACTTTTTTATTTCTATAAGAGTATGGCAACTCCATATTTTTATCATGATTGAAATCTAATATAGGTGCAATATTAAATTGCCCAAGGCTATGCTTTACAGCGGATCTTAAGATTGCATATATTGAATGCTCATCATCAAACTTGATTTCAGTCTTAGTAGGATGAATATTTATATCAATAGATTTAGGGTTAACATCCATAAATANNAAATATGATGGATTATATTTTAAATCAATTAANCCCTCAAATGCAGTNTTTACAGANTGATTTAAGTATGGGCTTTTTATAAATCTATTATTTACAAAGAAAAATTGNTCTCCTCTAGATTTCTTTGAATATTCTGGTTTAAAAACAAATCCATTAATTTTTAAAATCTCAGTTTCTTCNTTNACTGGAACTAATTTTTCATTAGATTTTGANCCAAATATNTTNACAATCCTTTTCCTTANATTANTTTCAGNAAGATTAAATAATTCAGAATTATTATTNTTAAAAATAAATTTAATTTCTGGNTGAGCTATTGAAGTTCTATGAAACTCNTTAATTATATGNTTTAACTCAACATTATCAGATTTTAAAAAATTTCTTCTTGCAGGAANATTANAAAATAAATTNTTAACANNAATTGANGTNCCAATGTTTGANAAACTATAGATTTATTTTCTACAATCTTACTTCCATGAATTTTAACGATTTTCCCAAGGTCATTACTAGACTGTCGTGTTATTAATTCTGTATGAGAAACAGCTGCAATACTTGCTAAAGCTTCGCCTCTAAATCCTTTAGAGCGTATATTAAATAAATCCTTAGCAGAATTAATCTTTGAAGTAGTGTGCCTTTCAAAACATATAGAAGCATCATTAGAGCTCATCCCTATACCATTGTCCACTACTTGAATTAATGTTTTACCAGCATTCTTTATGATTAAATTAATCTCAGTAGCCTTTGCATCAATAGAGTTTTCTAATAATTCCTTTACAACAGATGCTGGCCTTTGAACAACCTCTCCAGCAGCAATTTGATTGGCCACATTATCTGGCAATAAATGAATTATATCTTTCATTAATTACTAAAATTTAAATCAAAAAGAACAGTAAGAATAAAGTAATTAATGTTATGAAAATAATAATCAGTCTTTTCCTCACTGAATTATCACTCCCTTTCTTATAATCTTCAATTGCATTCCTAAATTTTATTCTAAAACTATTATTGTCTCCAACAGTAGATCTATATTCATCAAATTTTGATTTAATTTTTTTTGGTTTTGCGTGAGTTCCAACATAAGTTTTCTCTTCAGAAAATCTTCCGGCATAATTATATTTTTTATTTTTTCTTAAATTAAATAATCCCATTTGATAATTGTGAATTAATAAATATAGCAAATATCTTATTAAATAGATGCTATTTTTATTGCAGCCACTGCAGACTCAATTCCTTTATTTCCATGCTTACCTCCAGACCTACTAACGGATTGTTCAATATTATGATCCGTTAAAACACAGAAAACTATAGGGGTGTCATTAATTATATTTAATTGAGTAATTCCATTTGAAACTGAACTACATATATAATCATAATGATCAGTTTCCCCTTTTACAACACAGCCAATAGCTATAATTACATCTAAATTTTCATTTTGCATTTTCTTACATCCATATACTAATTCAAAACTTCCTGGAACTTCTAATTTTTTTATATTATTCTCATTAGCTCCATGCTTTAGCAAAGTATTGAATGCCCCGTCATAAAGATTGTCTGTAATATTCTTATTCCAATTTGAAACAACTATGCCAAATTTAATTTTGTCAATATTTGACAAGTTATTTGAGTCGAGATCAAAATTATTATTAATATTTGTGGTCACTATTTTTAATTTGATAAAGCCTTCGCCTTTGCTATAAATACATCAATATTTTCTGCAGCGATAGTGTTGGGAAAATCTGACTTAATTCTAAAAAAATAATTATAGGATTTTTTATGTTTATTTAATTCCATTGAGACATGACCCGCCTTCAATAGATACATTGAGGTAGTATAATCATTTGTATTTGCACTGATTGCATCTTCATAATAATCAAGAGCATCGTCTAATTGTTCCAATTGAGCAAAACAATCACCTATAGAACCCTTTGCAAGAGAAGATAAAATTTTATCATCTGAATCAAATTGAGAAAGATATTTTATAGAATTCTTGTAATCCTTTAATTTTAAATAGGACATTCCAACATAATAATTTGCCAAGTTTGAGGCATTGGTTCCTGAATATTCATCTATTATTTGTAAAAATCCCATTTTTTCATCTGAACCATTTATTGAAAGCATAAATAAAGAGTCATTACTTTGACCAAGAGCCTGCTCATATAGTCTTTGAGCTGTAAACATCTTATCCATTGACATGATATCTTTAGGTTCCTTTATGTATTTAAAATATCCAAAGTATCCTAGAACTATTATAGTTACAATTGCTATAGAGCCAAAAATATACTTTTGATTATTAGCAACCCATTTTTCTGATTTAGAAGCGCCCTCATCTAATGAGTCAAATACATTTGCTGTAGTTGATTTATGTGCTGAGTTATCATTCTTATTAGAAAAACCAGTTCTCTTAGATCCTCTTTTTTTATAAGTTGCCATAAATTTTAAATATTCAAGCGGTAAAAATAAAATTTTTATTCGTAAAAAGGATAAATTATTTGTTATTTTTGAATGAATAGGTCAAACATAACTACCAAAAAAATTTATTGTTATTAATATCCCATTATGTTACTAAAAACATTGACATTAGTTAATTATAAAAATTTCGAAAATAAATCATTTGATTTTGACTCAAAAGTAAATTGCTTTGTTGGATTAAATGGTGTTGGGAAATCAAATATTTTAGATTCTATTTATCATCTATCATATGGGAAGAGTTATTTTAATCCAATTCCATCACAAAATATAAGACACGGAGAAGAATATTTTATGATTAATGGTGTTTATTCAATTAATGACAAGGAAGAGAATATCATAATTTCATTGAAAAAAGGAGTAAAAAAAATACTTAAAAGAAATAATAAACTATACAAAAAATTTAGTGACCATATTGGACTAATTCCATTAGTGATTATTTCTCCTTCTGACAGAAATCTAATTATTGAAGGCAGCGATACTAGAAGAAAATTTATTGATAGTATAATATCTCAAGTGAATAAAAATTACTTAAAAGATATTATAGCATATGCGAAAATCCTAGCACAAAGGAATTCACTTTTAAAGTACTTTGCAAAGAATAATACATTTGAATCAAATACAGTTGATGTATATGATAGCCA
>PACY01000055.1 GCA_002700405.1 Flavobacteriaceae bacterium
CTCTATATTTTTTTATATTTTCTTTAGGTGCTTGTAAGGGTAAATGAGGAAGAGGAGAGGCATAAAATAAAAAGAATGAATTATTCTTATTTTCATCTATAAATGACAACGCTTTCTCATGAATTTTAGCTGGTGCATATTCATTTTGTGTAAATATCGAATAACTTAATTCTTTCATAGGATCATCTTCTGGATTAAGCTTAGTTGTAGGGCTTATTAAATCATTTTTTAGAAGGACCTTTGTATTATTTTCCCAAAGATGAGAAGGGTAGAGGTTGTGGGCTTGCCTTTGACAGTTATATCCATAAAACGAATCAAATCCCTGAAATGATGGTACACCAACTGTTTCAGGAGCTCCTAGTCCCCATTTTCCAAAAATCCCAGTTTTGTATCCAGCTTTTTGCAGTAGTTTACTAATGGTTATTGTGTTTTCTGGAATAGGTCTTTGCCCTTCAAGTCCAGGATTATTAAACACTTTGGTGTAATCCCAAACATCACCACGTTCTTTCCATTCATCATTACCTCTTATATAGGAATGCCCCATATGTTTTCCGGTCAGTAAAGAATATCTAGCAGGAGCACATACAGGTGCTCCAGAATAATGCTGCGTAAACACCATTCCTTTTGATGCTAATTGATCAATATTAGGAGTTTTTATTATTTCTTGACCATTATAACCTACCTCCCCATAACCTAAGTCATCGGCTAGAATATAGATGATATTAGGAAGTTTTTTTTCTGATTTATTAGAGCAACTTATCGTTAAGANNATAGTTGNNANTAAAAAAAATAATNTACTATACTTCAATTGCATATGCATTAGATGTTTTNTTTTTCATNGAATCAAAATAGAAATCAATTTTNCCTAAATAAAGACCAAAACANCCTACTTGATTNATTATTACCTTTTCTCCATTAATATTTGTAATTACCTCNGGTTTNTTTAGGAAAGTATGTGTATGTCCTCCAATAATTAAGTCAATATCTTTTGTAGATTTAGCAAGCGATACATCACATATCTTATTGGGATTATCCTTATAATTATGTCCAAGATGTGATAAGCAGATGATTAGATCACACTTTTCATGTTCTTTTAGAATTTTTGTCATTTCTTGTGCCATTTCAACAGGATCTAGGTATTTAGTTTCCTTATATAAGTTCTGGGTGACTAACCCCTGAAGTTCAATTCCTAATCCAAANACTCCNATTTTAATATNNGATTTATTAAATATCATATATTTCTTTGCATGAGTATCCATAATGGTATTTTTAAAATCATAATTAGATGATATGAAATCAAATTTTGCATTNGGAAGTTGAGAGTATAATCCGTCAATACCATTATCAAAATCATGATTNCCAATAGTTGCTGCATCATAATTNAGCATACTCATTAATTTAAACTCAATTTCTCCACCATAATAATTGAAATATGGGGTGCCTTGAAATATATCTCCAGCATCAAGNAATAGNGTNTTAGGGTTGTTAGTTCTTATGTTTTCTATAATTGTAGACCTTCTTGCAACTCCACCCATGTTTGGGAATTTTGAATGTGTGCTATTAAATGGCTCAATATGACTATGAACATCATTTGTGTGTAGGATTGTAATTTTCTTCTCTNTGAAATCTATACAGCTATTAAAAGTTATTGGACTACCTGAAAGAATCAATGATGAGTAAAGACTGTTTTTTATAAAATTTCTTCTTTTCATTAATTTCTAATTATAAACCTATTATCTGTTTGAAAACTTAAAATATCGATCTGTTTAAAATAATCTATAAGTATGTTTCTTAATTTNTAATCAAGAATTTTATTTATCCTTCACAAAATCCTTCATGATAAAAACATGAGGTACTGTCAAACTTGAGATTACAATAAATACGAATAATATCAAATTATCAGATGTAAGTAAGTCATTATTAAATTGATATAAAACAAANCCAAAAATTAATGATATTATTGTAAAAGGTAAAGTTTTTATGTAAAATTTAACAAAACTCTCACTTTTGAATGCCTTAAATTCTAACATCAGCATAGGTAAGGAATGACAAAAACCAAAATATAACGCAAATGAAGTCAATAAATCAGTATGAAAAAATACCATATATAGAATGGTAATTTCTGCATACAGAGGCACCTTTCTTTTAATCTTAAAATTAACAATAGAAAGCATAAGTACAGCAACCGAAATTAAAAGAAAAAATACACTGTCAAAATTTGAAAGATCAAGGCTAGAAAATTCGGGTATTATATACAAAATACCCTGAAGCTCAACTATATTATTTAAAAATAAAGAAAGTAATATATTAGCACCAACAACAAAGTTTAAAAGCTTATTGTTGGTTGAATTATAACCAATAACCTGAGTTTCACCAAAGTGATAACATGAAATTATTAAAAAAACAAAAAGACCAATAAATGGTGATATAATCCAGANTAATATATTTAATAAAATGAGTGAGATATAAATTATATAAAAAGTCAATCTATTGCTAAATTTTCTTGCTTCAGGGTTAATAAAAGCAATAATATGATCAACAGACCCATGTGGAATTCCGATTGATAACATTACAACTAAAAATAAAAGAATTGAGTATGAACTTTCAAGTCCAAAAACAATAATTGAAAGTGCTAGAATTAAACCAGCAAATTTAGACTTTATAACAATATCCATGACTTTGTTTAGATTAAGAATAAATATAAAAAAAAAGGTGAGGAAAATCCTCACCTTTTTTTGTTAATAGTTAATCTTAAATAAAATTAGCTTCTAGCAGCATACCATACAGCCATACCAAAACCAATTTTATTAATTGCATCACCTACGTTGTAAATGATATTCATAGCACCTTCATTAATTGCTACAAATGAGTACCACCCGTCAGTACCAGCCATGTATCCAATTGGATAAATAGACCAACCAACAAGTACAAACCACTGTAACATTCTACCAGCCTCTGGAATCTTTCCAGATCCGCTAGCAAGCGCTTTACCTACTGCACCTGATGGACCACCGAAGATAGATAGACATCCAACTTCATAAGCCATCCAGAAGTAAGCTAAACCAGATACAAGNCCCCATGATTGAGCGTCCATAACTCCAGTTACACCTGATTCACCGAAATATCCGGCAGTTAACATTACAACTGATGCCCAGAATAATTTTTTCATTCCAACACGTGTTAAAAGAGCAAATTCAACTACCATAAGTGGTACAGTAAGAATCCAGTCAATGTATCTTAACTCAGTAGGAGAAGTTCCAGTAAGAATCCATTGCTCTCTCATGTAGAAATAATGCACAGCTGCAATACCAGTAATCAGTGCTGCAACAAGTATTGAATCTTTAAACTTCTTGTCAACTTGACCGTGTTGCATTAAAAACCACACAGTAGCAGCTAACATAGAAACAGAGCCGATAAAAAATGTGAACCCAGTGAAATCACCAGGTGCAATTGAAACGGCATCTAAAATAAAACTTAACATTTCCATAATTATTTAGTGTTTTTTTTGTTAAACATCAAAATTAANCAAAANATATACGAATTTATAATCATTCTANATAAAAATTNCTTNTTTTCNTTAGTCTTTAATAATAAATCTGTTATCTATTTTGAAACTTACTGTATCAACTGCTTTAAAATAGTCAATAAGTATATTTCTTATTTTATAATCTAGAGTAATATTTTTTTTACTTTTTTGAAAAAAATTCATTTGATCTCCTCCTTTTAATAAGTAGTCACTTGTGGCNACATGATAAACTNTCTCTTGATCAATTTNTTCNCCATTAATAGTTNCATCTAATAAGNTGTAATTTNNATCTAATACGATATTAATTCCAGATATAGGATGAGCTTTTTTGTTTAGAATTAAGTAATCAATTAGTTCTTTAAGATCACTTCCTTTTAACTGGCAAACAACAATGCTATTTTCAAAAGGCATAAGATTNTATGCACTTCTAAGAGTTATATCACCTTTAGATATTATTGANCTTATNCCNCCATGGTTTAATAAAACAAAATCAATGTTATTNCCNGTTCTAGTATTGTAAATTGGATTTGAGAGTTTTAANGTTACATCTGCCATCATNTTACCAATAGCAGTATTTAANACNCCATTNTTTTTATCATAGTCTACTGGTGAATAAGANAAAANATNATCCATTTGGGNATCNACATTTTTTTTATACGGAACTATGAAAGTTTCTATTTNCTTGTCATTTTCAATGGCNCTGTTAATCTCAATTCTATTAGACTGTGTTTCACAGCTTTCTATAGGNATAAATAGAANAAATAATATAANAATTACTCTTTTCATATTTANCATTAATTTGACAATAGTTATGTTTAATTAATTACATTTGTANAATACCANTAATAAGATATGTTTTTAAAGTTATTTAGGAAAAGATCTAACCAAAAATATATTAACAAAATATTAAATTCTAAGAGATCAAAAATTAGTGAAAAAAAAATTAGATCTGTTGGAATTATTTTGAGTCTAGAAGAGTTTAAGGATTATGATAAAATAAAGGAAATCTTTACAGATTTTGGTATAAATGAGAATCGAATCAAATTTATAACATACCTTTCTGATAAAGATTTTCAATTAAATCATTGGGATGATTATTTTAATCCACAAGATTTTGGTTGGAGTGGGAATATTACCAATATCGCGTTAAATGAATTTATAGATTTTAAATATGATGTTCTTATAAGCTATTATCGCTTAGATAATACAGATTTAAACCTTGTAACAGCAAAATCAAAAGCAAATTTTAAAATAGGAATTTCTAATTTTGATCAGCGTTTAAATGATTTTATTATTGATATTGGAACAGAACATATTAANGTTTTTAGAAACGAGTTAGAAAAGTATTTAAAGGGGTTAAATAAAATTTATTAATTCCTCTGATATTTTTAATTTTATAATAAATATTTAATTCATATTTTTGCTTTCGCTTAATTAAAATGAGAAAAATTCAATTCATATTAATATTTGGTTTAATACTTTCATGTAGTGAGTATCAAAAGGCATTGAATTCTGATGTCATAGCAGATAAATTTATACTAGGCACATCATTGTATGATGAAGGTCAATATAAGAAAGCCAACAGGTTATTTACTCAAATTGTACCACAATACAGAGGGAANCCTCAGGCTCAGAAATTAATGTATATGCATGCAAAGTGTTTCTATGAAACAAAGAGTTACTATACTGCAAATTATCAATGTGAGAGATTTGCTAGTTCTTATCCTGATAGTGAGAAAGTNCAAGAAATGGCATTTCTTGGNGCAAAAAGTTATTATCATCTAGCTCCAATTTTTTCAAAAGATTCAAAAGAAACAATAATTGCGATTGAAAAACTTCAAGCATTTATAAACACCTTTCCTGAATCTGAGTATATAGAAGAAGCTAATGAATTGGTTTTTGACTTAGATTTTAGATTGGAGATGAAAGCATATGATACGGCACTGCAATATAATACACTTACAGATTATCAAGCTTCTATAAAAGCTTTTGATAATTTCATATTGGATTTTCCAGGATCTAAACTAAGAGAAAAAGCTATGTATTATAGATTTGATTCTTCTTACAGGCTTGCTTTAAATAGTGTTTCATGGAGGATGCAAGAGAGAATAGATAAAGCTACTGGCTATTATAATAGCTTAAAAAGAAGTTATGAATCATCTGAACTTATAGATGATGCTGAAATAAAATTAAACGAATTAAACGAATTAAAAACAACATAACAACGAGAATTATGGATTTAAAAAAGACTAATGCAGCTCAAACTACAGAAACTTATAACAAAGAAGTTATTGAGGAAAAAACGGACAATATATATGAAGCAATCTCTATAATTGCTAAAAGAGCTGAGCAAATTAAAGGTGATGTTAAAAAAGAATTAATTGACAAGCTAGAAGAATTTGCTACATATAATGACAGTTTGGAAGAAATCTTTGAAAACAAAGAACAAATTGAAGTTTCTAAGTTTTATGAAAAACTCCCTAAGGCTCATGCAATTGCTATACAAGAATGGTTAGAAGATAAAATTTACCACAGAGATAGTAATGAAGAAATAGAAGAATAACTACATGTCAATTTTAAGCGGAAAAAAAATCCTACTAGGCATATCAGGTGGTATTGCCGCTTATAAATCTGCAATACTTGCAAGACTATTTATTAAACACGGGGCTGAAGTAAAAGTTGTAATGACCCCAGATGCTAAGGAGTTTATAACTCCTTTAACACTATCTACATTATCTAAAAATCCAGTATATTCTAGCTTTACTTCTGAAGATGAAGATGAAGCATGGAATAATCATGTAGAGCTTGGAATGTGGGCTGACTTAATATTAATCTCTCCTGCCACTGCCAATACTTTATCAAAAATGGCGACAGGTAATTGTGATAACCTGCTTATAGCTGTTTACTTATCAGCAAAATGTCCAGTATATTTTGCACCAGCAATGGATTTAGATATGTATAAGCATCCTTCAACTAAAGAATCTATAGCTAAACTAACAGCTAACGGAAATATATTAATTCCTGCAGAAGTAGGTGAATTAGCAAGTGGTCTTGTTGGTGAGGGAAGGTTGGCTGAGCCAGATTCAATTTTAAATTTTATTGAGTCGGACATCCTAAATTCTTTGCCATTAAAGGGTAAAAAAATATTAGTTACAGCTGGGCCTACATATGAGGCAATTGACCCTGTAAGATATATATCAAATCATTCTAGTGGAAAAATGGGCTATGAGATTGCCAGAAAAGGTGCTGATCTTGGAGCTGAGATATATTTAGTAAGTGGTCCTTCAAATCAAAAAATATCTCGTAGATCTATTAATTTAATCGATGTAGTTTCTTCAGAAGAAATGCATGAAAAAGTAATCAAATACTTTGAACAGGTGGATGTAGTTATAATGGCTGCTGCAGTAGCGGATTTTAAGCCTAAAGATTTTTCAAATAAAAAGATAAAGAAAGACAATATTAAGCCAAATATTGAGTTAGAAAAAACAAAGGATATTTTATTAGAATTAGGAAAGCTTAAGAAAAATCAGTTTTTAGTTGGTTTTGCTTTGGAAAACGAAAATGAAATTAATAATTCTTTAAAAAAATTAAAAGAAAAGAATCTTGATTTAATTATCTTAAATTCTCTAAATGATAAGGGTGCTGGTTTTGGTACAGACACAAACAAAATCACTATAATTAACAAAAATCAAGAGAAAATTAACTTTGATTTAAAAGAAAAATCTGAGGTTGCTCAGGATATTCTTGATCATATAATGACTGAAATAAATGTTTAGATTAATTTTATTTGTTGCATTTTTTACAACATCTCTTTCAATTTCACAAGAGTTAGCTTGTACGGTTACAGTAGACGCTAGACAGACTGGTAATGAAAATCTTCAGATTTTTAATTCACTTCAAAACCAATTGACAGAGTTTGTAAATAACTCTAAATGGACGAATAGAAAAATTAGAAATAACGAGAGGATTGAATGTAATATGTTTATTAATATTTCAAGTTATGATAATGATGTTTTTCAAGGAACTCTACAGATACAATCATCTAGACCTATCTATAATTCATCATATAATTCTCCAGCTTACAATTTTAATGATAAGAATTTTACATTTAGATATCAGGAGTTTCAAAATATAAGATTTAACCCTGAGGTTTTTGAATCAAATCTTGTTTCAGTAATAGCTTTTCATGTATACATGGTTTTAGGAATTGACGCGGATACTTTTGAGCCTAATAGCGGAGATTTATTTTATAGACAAGCACAAAAAATTCTAGACTTCTCTCAACAAAATGGTTTCAAAGGTTGGGCTCCAAATGATGGACTTCAATCGCGATACTATTTAATTGATAATGTTCTCTCACCTACATATAAAGAATTTAGGACAGTCTTATATAACTATCACTATAAGGGGTTAGATTTTATGTCTACAGATTTAAAACAAGCTAAGAATAGTGTTGCTAAATCACTTATGCTATTGGATCAAATGAATAATAGAAGACCTAATTCATTTATTTTAAGAGTGTTTTTTGATACCAAATCAAATGAAATACAAGACATTTTTAGTGGAGGCCCAAGTATACCAATAACCAATTTAATATCTACACTATCTAAAATTGCTCCAAATCATTCTGATAAATGGAGAAAAATTAGTTTTTAAAAAAAAACACTAGTATTTTTAATAACCTAATTTAAAATCAATTGTTAAAGACTTTATCAATAAAGAATTATGCTTTAATTGATGACCTTTCAGTAAGTTTTAATAATGGTTTATCAATCATTACTGGAGAAACTGGTGCAGGTAAATCTATTTTAGTTGGAGGACTCTCTCTTATTCTGGGAAAAAGAGCTGATATATCGGTAGTAAAAGATGTATCAAAGAAATGTATAATTGAGGGGGTTTTTGATGTAGGAAACTATAATTTGAAATCAATTTTTAGTGAAAATGAAATTGATTATGAAACTGAAACAATAATTAGAAGGGAGATTCTAACTTCTGGAAAGTCTAGGGCTTTCATCAATGATTCTCCAGTGAATTTAAATCAATTATCGGTTATTAGCGATCATATCATTGACATACATTCCCAGCATCAAACGCTAGAATTAACACAAAATAATTTTCAATTTGAGGTAATTGATTCAATTTCAAACAATCTATCAATTATTGAAGAATATAAAAGCACTCTAGACCTATACAATACTAAACTAAAAGAACTAGAGGAATTAACTCAAAACAAAGATAAATTAATTAAAGCCCTTGATTATAATCTGTTTTTAGCCAACGAAATTGAATCATCTAGTATTTTAAATGAAAACTTAGATACATTAGAGGAAGAACAGAAAAATTTGGCAAATTTTAATTTTATAAAAGAAGAATTAGTTCAAAGCAATCAACTGCTGTTAGATGAAAAATATGGATTAATTGCTACAATGAATAACTTAAAAAACTCTCTTAAGAGATTAAGTGAAAATTCTGATTCATATGAGGTTATTTTTAATAGATTCTCTTCAGTTTTAATAGAAGTTAACGATATAGCCAATGAGATTGAGAATAGCTCAGATAGTTTAGAAGAAAATCCAGTGAAATTAGAAGAAATTAATGGCAAGTTAAGCAGTATTCATAATCTATTTAGAAAGCATTCAGTTTCAACAATTGCCGAGCTTGAAGAGCTTTATAAAAGGCTTAGTGATAGCATTTCAATTTCTGAGAATATAGATCAAAAAATTGAACAAACTAGTTCTGAATGTGAGCATTTAAGAAGTCAATTAGATGGTAAGGCTAATCTTATTCATAACAATAGAAAGGATAGTATACCAAATTTTACTTCTAAGATTGAAGAGATAATTCATGATTTAGGTATGAAAAATGCAAAATTCAAAATCGATATTAGTAAACAGGATACTTTTTACTTAAACGGAAAAGATGATATAGCATTTTTATTTACTGCCAATAAAGGAAGCGACTATAAACTTTTAAAGAAATCTGCTTCTGGTGGTGAGCTTTCAAGAATTATGCTTGCAATAAAATCAATATTAGCAAATTATCGACAATTGCCAACACTTATGTTTGATGAAATAGACACGGGTGTTTCTGGTGAAATATCACAAAAAATTGGAAATATAATGAAGCAGATGAGCAGAAAAATGCAAATATTCACCATTACTCATCTACCACAAATAGCAGCAAAAGGCGAGTCTCATTATAAAGTATTAAAGACTCAAGAAAACCAGAAAACCATAACAAATATGGTTAAACTAACCAGTGAAGAGCGAATAGTTGAAATTGCTACAATGCTAGAGGGTGATAAGATTTCAGCCTCAGCAGTAGCTCATGCAAAACAGCTATTGAATTAGTGAATAAATTTGTTTAACTTTCAGGAAGATATATCTTAACATGTCAACTAACTTATTAAAAGGAAAAAGAGGAATTATTTTTGGAGCATTGGATGAAAATTCAATTGCTTGGATAACTGCCGAAAGAGTTCATGAAGAAGGTGGTAGTTTTGTCTTGTCTAATGCACCAGTTGCTATGAGAATGGGACAAATTAATGAGCTTGCAAAAAAAACTAATTCTGAGGTTATTGCAGCAGATGCTACTTCACTAGAGGATCTTGAAAATCTAGTAGCTGAATCCATGAAAATTTTAGGAGGAAAGCTAGATTTTATTTTACATTCAATAGGAATGTCAATTAACGTTAGAAAGGGTAGAGAGTATACTGATCAAAAGTATGAGTGGACTCAAAAAGGCACTGATGTCTCTGCTATGTCATTCCATAAAGTAATGCAGACTCTTTATAAACAGGATGCTATGAATGAGTGGGGGAGTATAGTGGCTTTAACCTATATGGCTGCTCAACGCGTTTTTCCAGATTATAATGATATGGCAGATAATAAAGCATACTTAGAAAGTATTGCAAGAAGTTTTGGCTATTTCTTTGGAAAAGACAAAAAAGTCAGAGTAAATACAATCTCACAATCACCAACACCTACAACTGCGGGAATGGGAGTTAAAGGTTTTGATAGTTTTATTACCTATGCAGAGAAAATGTCTCCGCTTGGTAATGCTACCGCCCTTGATTGTGCGAATTATACAATTACCCTATTTAGTGATCTTACAAAAAGAGTTACCCTACAGAATCTCTATAATGATGGAGGTTTTAGTAACATGGGAGTAAGTGATGCTATAATCGATGATATATCGGAATAAAATAAATAACTTAAAAATTAGATTATGAAAAAAAATTACATTTTAACACTATTATTATCACTTCTATTTACTATTGGCTTTCAAGCCCAAGTTGTAATAGGAGAAGGTACTAATACTAGTCATATGGCTCCAGTAAACCCTTACTATGAGTATTCTTATAGTCAGACAATTTACACAGCTGCTCAAATTAATGCTTCTGGAACAATTACAGGAGTTCAATATTTTGCAACAGAATCTACTGGCTTAGAAAATACGGGTACTTGGGATCTTTATATGGGACATACTGCTTTAGATGAGCATACACCAGATGGTACAAGTTATTCCTGGGTAGATCCTTCTACTCTTACACTAGTATATAGTGGCGCTGTTGAGGTAGTTGATGGGGTAGTAAGTATTACACTCGATACTCCATTTGAATATAATGGGACAGATAACCTTTTAGTAGCTGGACATGACACGATGGATACTAATGATTATGACGCCAGTACTGATGATTTTTATGGTACAGAGACAGGTGGTCCTATTCGTTCACTAGTTACATATAATGACACTGATCCTATTGATGGATCAGGCCCTCCAAATCCAAGTACTTTTCTTTCGATACAGAATGATGTACAAGTAAATATAGTTCTTGAGGGGATTACTCAATCATGTTCTAATCCATCAGGTTTTAGTGTTGATAATATTATGGGTACTACTGCAGATGTGTCTTGGACATCAGCGAGCGACTATGGATGGGAGTATATTAATCTTACTTCTGAAGATGATGCTCCGGGTGATTCTGATTCGGGAACATCTGTTAGTGATGCTTCTGTAAGTGTTTCAGGGTTAACACCACTTACCGATTATATATTTTATGCTAGAACCGTTTGTGCTAGTGAAAATAGTGCTTGGAGTGCATTTCCTTTTACTACGGCATGTGCTGACCTTTTTGAACTTCCTTTTATAGAAGGATTTAATGCTGTTGATCCAGCACCTTCTGAGACTGAAATTTGCTGGACAATACTTGATTTATCTCCAGATGAAGCACCAAATAATTATAGTTGGAACACAAATGGTGTTGGAAGTTTTGCTTTTGAAGGAGACCATGGAGCTTTCCTTTATACAGGGGGTAATCAAGGAAAGAATGATGATTATTTAATTTCTGCTAGATTAAATCTTACAGGAAACGATAGATTAAAATTTGCTGCTAAATCCTATACTGGACAACCAACAAATAGCATGGAGGTTTTAATGTCTAGCACAGGTAATGCTGCTGAAGATTTTACCATTGTTCTTAGTCAGACTACAGAATATGCCAGTGAAGATTGGACTGAGGTTTCAATTGACCTTTCAGCATATTCTGGAGCACATTATATTGCATTTCGCGTGCCTCCAACTGCTACCCCAGGATATTATATGCAATTAGATGCTGTTATAGTTGAGGTAAATCCTACTTGTGATACTCCTTTAAATGTTGCAATATCTAATATTACTTCTTCCTCTGCTGATGCTTCTTGGGATGCAGGAGGAACTGGTGAAACAGAATGGGAGTATATAGTTCAGACTGCAGGTGATCCTGATCCAACTGGAAGTGGTACTGAAGTTAGTACAAACGCAGTAACCTTAGATGGATTAACTCAAGGGGGTGAATATGATTTTTATGTTAGAGCTGTTTGCGGCACTGACAATTATAGTGAATGGACGCCTCTATACGGAGTATACTTTATGGTTCCACCAGTTGGAGGAGTATGTACAGATCCTATTGTAATAGATGCTTTACCTTATAGTACTACAGATACTACAGAGAATTATCAAGATGATTATAGTGGTAGTGCTGGAGAAAACTGTAATGAATCTGCTGCTTATTATCTTAATGGTGATGATGTAGTGTATGGATATACCGCAACTAGTGATACATCAATTAATGTATTTATGTCTCCAGATGCTCTATATTCAGGAATATTTGTTTATGATTCTTGTGATGATATAGGAGTAGAGTGTGTTGCTGGTATAGGAGCTAGTGATGAGGATGATAGAGAATTTGATATGAATGTCTATAGTGGGACTACATACTATTTTGTAATTTCTACTTGGGCATCTCCACAAAGTGTTGGATATGATCTTGTAATTTCTGAAAACACATGTTCAGATCCTGTAATAATACCTACTACAAGTAATTGTGATGCATCAACTGGAGAGTGGACAATTGATGTTGATGTTTCTGAATTAGGATCATCTTCATCATATGCTATTACTGATGACCTAGGAAATGTTCAGTATGCTCAAACTACTGGAGTATTAACATTTGGACCTTATACTGGAAGTTCACCTGTTACTTTTACAGCTACAGGAGATGATTCAAATTGTGATCAGACATTTACCGTCTTATCATCTTGTCAAGCATGTGATGCTACTTATTCATCTGGCTGCGGCTATGGAGATGGTATTGTGTCGTTTACGATGGGCAATATTTATAACTGGTCAGGATGTAATGATTCTGATGGTGAAAATGGTTATTCTGTCTACACAGGGAATGTTTCTGTAAACTGTCAGGACGAGGGATGTGATTATATCACTGACTTAGCTCAAGGTGAAACTTATGATATTACAGTAGAGACAGGTTGGGGAGATCAGTGGGTTACAATCTGGATTGACTTTAATGATGATTATCAGTATACTGAAGATGAAAAGATTGTTACGGATCATATTATAGCAGCTGGAATTGGTTCTGGGGATCACAGTGATACGTTCTCTGCTCTTATACCAGCAGATGCTAATCTTGGCGAGCATACGCTAAGAATTAGAACAAACTATCAAGCAAGTTCAGGTGATCCTTGTACAACAGAATATTTATACGGTGAAGCTGAGGATTATGCTGTTGTTATAACAGAAGCATTAAGTATAAATGATGTGGAGCTTGCAGATCTTAGGATATATCCTAATCCAGTAGATGGAAATTATGTAACAATTAAATCCCCAATTGGTGGTGATAAATACGTGGAGCTGTTTGACATAAATGGTAGAAGGGTGCTTAGTACTATTATTTCAGGAGATATGTTAGATATTTCATCTATTAATACTGGCTTCTATATGGTAGAAGTTACCATAAATGGTTATAAAAAGGTTTCTAAATTAATTATTGAATAATGATTTAGAAATTCTACTAAAAAAGACCTAGTTTTTAAACTGGGTCTTTTTTTTATATCTACTTGTTTGATTAAATTTGATATATGAATGAAAAAGATATTTCTTTTATTATCCCTGTATTTAATAGGCCAAACGAGATAAAAGAACTTTTAGAAAGTTTTATTAATCTATCCTCTGATAAAGATTTTGAAATTGTAATTATTGAAGATGGATCAACGAATGATTGCCAAAAGGTAATAAATGAGTTTAAGAATAAATTAAATATTTCTTATTACAAGAAAAATAATACTGGTCCTGGAGATTCTAGAAATTATGGAATGAAACTAGCAAAAGGGAGTTATTTTATAATATTAGACTCTGATTGTTTATTACCAGAAGATTATATGCATCATTGCATGAATAATTTAAAGCATAACTATGTTGATTGTTTTGGAGGTATAGATGGATCACATGAATCTTTTAGTGATTTTCAAAAAGCAGTAAGCTTTTCGATGACATCTTTTCTTACTACTGGAGGAATAAGAGGAGGGAAGTTTAGAAAAAAATTATTTCAGCCAAGAAGTTTTAATATGGGGATATCTAAAGAAGCCTTTTTAAAATCAAATGGTTTTGGGAACATTCATCCAGGTGAAGATCCTGATTTATCTATTAGACTTAATCAATTAGGTTTTAAGACAGCGTTATATAGTAATGTTATGGTATTTCATAAAAGAAGAGTTTCTGTTAGTAGTTTCTTTAAACAAGTTTATAAGTTTGGATTGGTTAGACCAATACTAAATCATTGGCATCCAAAATCGTTTAGATTGATATATTATTTCCCGACATTTGCTTTAATAGTATTGATTCTTTCAATTCTAGAATCAATTAATGGTAATTATATACCATTATATCTAATAGCTATTTATATGTTATTAATCGTGATCTCTTCAACATATCTTAATAAAAGTTTAAAGATAGGGTTGTTATCAATTATCACCAGTGCTATTCAGATTTTTGGCTATGGCTATGGATATTTAAAATCAAGTATTATATTAATTTTTAATAAGAAAAACATAGAAGATATTTTGCCTGAAGTGTTTTTTAGAAAGCAATAAATATGTTAAACAAGATAAGATCTGTATATAAGACAAGGAAATTTAATGTTTTCATATTTTTTGTATTATTAGCTTTAGTGTATTCGATGCTCTCTAAATTAACTGCTAATTATACTAAAACTATAGCATTTGCAGTCAAACCTATAGATGTGCCATCAGATCAAGTAGTATTAGGTCAATCAGTTGATAGTGTAATAGTTGTTTTAAGTGGATATGGTTATAATTTGGCTAAATATTATTTAGACGAACCTATAATTGAAATATCACTTAATGATCTGAAAAAGGTTGAATCTAAATATCAGTGGACTAAACAAAATAATTATTCAGATCTACAATCAAAATTTACAGATCCAATTACTTTGATATCAACTTCTGTAGATCAAATAGACTTTGTAATTGAGCAGTATGAATCAAAGAAGGTACCGTTGAAATTAAATTTAGAATTAGATTACAAATCTGGCTTTGATTCTTTTCAGCCTTATACACTGTCTAAAGATTCAATAGCTATAACTGGTCCAAATTCTTTAATTGATTCAATTAATGTAATTGAAACAGAAAGATTGGTGTTAAATCAGATTGATTCAGATATTAATTCCAGTATTCAAATAAACCCTTCAGAAAACAAAAACGTTATATACTCAGAAGAAAGTGTAGGTTTTCAGCTAAAAGTAGAGAAATTTACAGAAGAATCTATTAAAGTTCCTATAACTATTGTAAATATTAAGGATGGTATGAAAATTAATTATTTTCCTAAGATTGTTACAGTTTTATATCGTGTCAGTATAAGAGACTATAAATCTGTGAATCCAATGGATTTTAGAGTTGAATGCGATTTAAATACAATCAATAGGGAAAATTCTATTTTGATTTCAACAATTACAAAAAAACCTATTAATGTTAAGAAATATAGAATAGAAAACAATCAAATTCAATACGTAATTATAGAATGAAAAAAGTAGCTGTTACAGGAGGAATTGGCACTGGCAAAACAACTGTTTCAAATTTGTTTGAAAAAATTGGGATTCCTGTATTTAATTCTGATAAAATTGCAAAAGAATTAATGCATAATGATAAGCAATTGAAATCAGATATTATAAAAGCTTTTGGTGATGAATCATATATTAATAACGAGTTGAACAGAGCTTATTTGTCAGATATTGTTTTTAATGATGAAACATTATTAGATAAGATTAATTCTATAGTTCATCCCCATGTTACAAAAGAGTTTAATCAATGGTTGTTAAATCAAAAATCA
>PACY01000056.1 GCA_002700405.1 Flavobacteriaceae bacterium
ATCATAATAATTGTATATATATATACTGTGATGATTCTTTTAAGACAAAGACAGATTTCTCAAATTAAGACAGACTTTATTAATAATATGACTCATGAATTTAAGACTCCAATAGCAACTATTAATTTAGCTTTAGATTCAATTAAAAATCCTAAAACTATTAAAGATCAAGGCTTAATAAAAAAATACCTTAAAATGATTAAGGATGAGAATGAAAGAATGCATGATCAGGTTGAAAATGTATTACGAATGTCTCAGTTAGAGAAAAAAGAGTTAGAAATTGATAAAACAACATTAAGTGTAAATGAATTGATAAAAATTGCAGTTTCTCATGTCCAATTATTATTAGATAATAAAAAAGGTTCTGTAAGTTTACATCTAGATGCAAATATGCAAGAGATTATTGGAAATGAGACACATTTAATTAATGTTATGGTGAATATTATAGATAACGCAATTAAATACTGTGATAAATCACCAGAAATTGTAATTTCTACTGAAAATATTAAAGATAAAATTGTTTTAAAGTTTCAAGACAATGGAGTAGGAATGTCTAAGAATGTTCAAAATAAAATTTTCGATAAATTTTATAGAGAACAAACAGGAGATTTACATAACATTAAAGGTCATGGTCTAGGATTAGCATATGTTAAAAAAATAATTGATTATCACAATGGTAATATAAGCCTTGAAAGTGCTATAGCTAAGGGGTCTATATTTTCAATTGAGTTATCTACAAAAAAATAATTTATCATGAATGATAAAAAAAGAATTTTATTAGTTGAAGATGATCCAAATTTTGGAATTATTCTTCGCGATTTTTTAAAAATGAATGATTATGATATTGTTTTAGCAAAAAATGGAATGGAAGGCTTTGAAAAATTTAAAAAATATGATTTTCATCTATGTATACTAGACGTTATGATGCCGTACAAGGATGGATTTACACTAGCTACAGAGATAAAAGAAGTTAATCAAGATATGCCTTTAATTTTTCTTACAGCTAAATCCTTAAAAGAAGATGTATTAAAGGGATATAAAATTGGTGCAGATGATTATCTAAAGAAGCCTTTTGATAGCGACGTATTATTGTATAAGATTAAAGCAATACTAAAGAGAAATAAATTAAGTGCAATTTTAGATACTGATGAGTACGAATTCAAGTTTAGCTCATTTGAATTTAATTCTAAATTGAGACATCTTAAATTTAAAAACAATAAGCATGTTAAATTATCTCCAAAGGAAAATATGCTTCTAAAAATGCTGTTATTACATAAAAATGACCTTATGCCTAGAGAGCTGGCATTAACAAGAATATGGAGAGATGACAATTATTTTACTTCTAGAAGTATGGATGTCTATATTGCAAAGCTTAGGAAACAACTGGAATTAGATCCCAATGTTAAAATAAACAACATTCATGGAGAAGGTTTTAGATTAGTTATTGATTAAGCTATTAATATAGTCAACAACTTCTTCAAAATTATAATCAGGAGTTACCCATTTTGGATTTTCAATAGATTTAAACCATGTTAATTGTCTTTTAGCATATCTCCTAGAGTTCTTTTTAATTTCACTTATACACTCACTTAATGAATAATCTCCTTCAATATGTTTAAATACCTCACTATATCCAATGGTATTTAAAGAAGTTAAGTGTTTTAGGTTATACAATCCTTTCACTTCATTTATTAGGCCGTTTTCAATCATATTGTCAACCCGTGAATTAATTCTATCATATAATAAATCTCTATTTTGATTTATTCCTAATACAATTGTATTAAAACTTCTTTTCTTTTTGGTATTTTTTAGAAAACTTGAATAGGGTTTTTTGGTAGATATAGAAACCTCTAGTGCCCTTACTAATCTTCTAGGATTATTTACATCTATTTTATGATAAGATAACTGATCTAGTATTTTTAATTTTTCCTGGAGTTTTGCTATCCCTTTAGTCTCTAATTCTGAATAAATTGATTTTCTGATTTCTGGATTTATTTCAGGTATATCATCTAGGCCATAAATAACAGAATTTATATACAGACCTGATCCACCTACTAATACAGCAACATTATTATTTTTAAATATTGTATTTAAACTATTTAAAGCATCCTTTTCATAATCATTAATGTTGTATTTGTCCTGAATGCTTTTATTGTTTATTAGATGGTGCTTTACTTGACTAAGTTCATTTTCTGTTGGTTTAGCGGTGCCAATACACATTTCCTTATAAAATTGTCTTGAATCAGCAGATACAATCTCTGTTTTAAAGAATTTAGCAATTTTTATTGCTAAGCTTGTTTTTCCTACAGCTGTTGGACCTATTATTGTAATAAGTTGCTTGGTCATCTATTTTATAAATCTTTCAATATTATCCCCATTATCTAAATTCAACAGCATTTTAAAAAGCTTTAAGGTTGCCATTGCATCACCATCTGCTCTATGTCTTTGTTTAATTTTTATCCCTAAGCTATCTGATAATTTTCCTAAACTATATGAATCTTCGTCAGGAATAAGTTCTTTAGATACTTCTATAGTACATAAAGTTTTTCTACTATAGTTTATACCAATATTCTTAAACTCATTTCTCAACATTCTGTAATCAAAATCTGCATTATGAGCTACCAGTACACAGTTATTAGTTATTTCATTAATTTTTTTTGAAATAGTAATAAATTTAGGAGCATTCTTTAACATTTTTTTATTTATTCCTGTGAGGTTTTGGACAAATGGCTGAATTTCTTTTTTTGAATGAACCAATGTATGAAGATGATCAGTTAATACATCATTTTCTAGTCTATAAATAGCTATTTCGGTAATTTTTTCCTCATTAAATTTACCACCAGTAGTTTCTATATCTATTATTGCGTATATAATAAAGTATTTTAATTTCTTGAACCAAAAATAGAGCTACCTACCCTGATCATATTACTTCCAAGTTCAATTGCTAGTTTATAATCATCACTCATTCCCATTGATAAAACTTTCATATTTGAATAAGAGCTAGAAAGTTCTTTAAAGAAATTGTTTAAAGAGCTAAACTCCTTTTTAAGGATTTCCTGATTATTTGTAAAACTAGCCATTCCCATTAGGCCTAAGATTGAAACATTTTTTAATTTTTTAAATTCTTCAGAACCTAGCATGTTTTTTGCTTCATTTTTAGACATTCCAAATTTTGTTTCTTCTGTGGCAATTTTAATTTGAAGTAAACAATTAATAATTAAGTTATGTTTAAGTGCCTGGCGATTAATTTCTTTTAACAATTTAAGGTTATCTACGCTGTGAATGAGCTTTACAAACCCAGCTATATATTTTACTTTGTTTCTTTGTAAGTGTCCAATCATATGCCATTCAACATCTTTTGGTAATGCTTCGTATTTTGCTGAGAGTTCTTGAACTTTATTTTCNCCAAAANNTCTTTGCCCTTGATTATAAGCTTCCATTATCTNNTNATTAGACTTNGTTTTAGAAACAGCAACNANTTTTACTGAATTCTCAAGAGAACTATTAAGATTACTTAAATTTTTACNGATGCTCATCTAATNCTTTTATTGAAATTGTTTAGCAACTATTTCTGCTTTTTTACTATTAGAATAGTCATAAAAACCTTCTCCAGATTTAACACCTAATTTTCCGGAATTAACCATATTTTTAAGTAGNTCNGAAGGNGCATATTTTATNTCTTTTAGTCCTTCATGCATGACTTCAAGTATTGAAATACAAACNTCAAGTCCAATAAAATCTGCCAANTGAAGAGGACCCATAGGATGCCCCATTCCTATTTTCATTATGCTATCAATATTTTGGACCTTAGCAACACCANTATGCAATGCTTCAATTGCTTCATTTATCATNGGNAGTAAAATTCTATTTGCAATAAAACCAGGGTAATCGTTGACTTCAATAGCAATNTTTTTAATTGTTTCNGAAAGCTCTATTATAGTATTNGTGGTTTGATCACTTGTTTTACGACCTCTTATAACTTCAACTAATTTCATAATAGGGACAGGATTCATGAAATGCATCCCTATAACCTTGTCTTCTCTATTGGTAGCTGCTGCTATTTCTGTTATTGAAATGGATGAAGTATTTGTAGCTAGTATAGTTTCTGAAGGNCATAATTGATCTAATTNCTGNAATATNTTTAATTTAATTNCAATATTTTCAGTAACTGCNTCAATGACAAGTTCAGATGATTTNGCATCTTTTATATTAGTTGANGTTGAAAGATTATCAAGAACTGATAATTTTTGATCATCGGATATAATATCTTTTTTAATCATTCTNTCAAGATTAATAGAGATAGTATTCATTGCATTTGANAANGAGTCTGAATTTAGGTCAATTAGATCTACTTTGTAATTGTTCATTGCAAAAACCTGAGCAATTCCNTTACCCATAGTTCCTGCTCCAATAATTGATATTTTTTTCATTAANTAGTTATTATTAAAACAATTTATTATTTCTAGTGCAACTTTTAATGCTTTTTGACCATCNTCTAATGAGACAGTTGGGGTAAGATCCTTTTCTATAGAATNAGCTAAGCTNTCCAGNTCACTTAATATAGCATTAGANTCTTCGATTNNACTTTTATCAATNGTTACCTGTTTTTTAACCCCTTCTGCATTTTCTAAAATTAATCCATTTGTAGTATCTCCATCAGAAAGATCATTCATCATAACAATTTCACAATCCTTTTTNTGNAAGTCTATTGANATNTATTTATTTTTTTGAAAAACCCTNAATTTTCTCATATTCTTTAATGAAATTCTACTAGNAGTTAAATTAGCAACACATCCATTTGCAAATTCAATTCTTGCATTAGCAATATCAGGAGACTTACTAATAACAGATATTCCATTGGAAGATATACTGGTGATTTCAGACTTAACTAAATCTAGAATTATATCTATATCATGGATCATTAGATCAAGAATTACTGGAACATCAGTTCCTCTAGGATTAAACTGGGCTAATCTATGAGTTTCAATAAACATTGGTTTAATGATTTTATCTTTTGCGTATAAATATGCGGGATTAAACCTTTCAACGTGTCCTACTTGGCCTTTGACATTATTATTTTTAGCAAGACTAATTATTTGATTTGCTTCATCTAAATTGTTGGTTATAGGTTTTTCAATAAAGATATGTTTTTTATGAGATAAAGCTTTTGATGCATACTGAAAATGAGATGGAGTAGGAGTTACTATNTCTATAACATCAACAGCATCTAATAATTCTTCAAATGAATTAAAATGAGGACAAGAAAGTTCTTTTGAAACTATTTCAGAAANAGAAGAGTTATTGTCATAAAAACCTATTAGATTATATCTTTTAGACTCTTTAAGAAGTCTAATATGAATTTTTCCTAGATGACCAGCACCAATTACTCCTATTTTTAACATAGATTGTTTTTTGCAAATTTAATATTTTTAAGATCAAATAATAGTTATAAATTTATTGATATTTATAAACTTAAATTTAAGTATAATCATTGAANGATTCATTTAAACATAAAGGACTAAGAAATCAATTAGTAGAAACAATAAAATNTAAGGGAATTAATGATGAAAAANTTCTTNATGCAATTGGCAATGTTCCTAGGCATTTATTTATGGATTCCGGTTTTATTGATCATGCATACCAAGATAAAGCATTTCCTATATCTGCTAATCAAACCATATCTCAGCCATTTACTGTAGCTTTCCAAACAGAACTACTCAAATTAAAGAAAGGTGATAAAGTTTTAGAAGTTGGAACTGGAAGTGGATACCAAGCTGCAGTGCTTTGTGAATTAGGAGCTAATGTTTACACCATAGAAAGACAGGGAGAGCTATATAAAAAGGTTGTCAGTTTTCTACCCACTATTAACTATTATCCAAAAAAAATAATTTATGGTGATGGATACGAGGGCTTAGAAGACGAATCGCCATTTGATTCAATTATTGTTACCGCAGGAGCACCATTGGTTCCAAAAGCATTATTAAATCAGCTCAAGATTGGGGGAAGGTTAGTTATACCTCTAGGTGAAAATATTCAGATTATGACGCTATATGTTAAGATTTCAGATGATAATTTTGACATAAAAGAGTATGGTGAGTTTCAATTTGTACCCCTTTTAAAAGAAAAAGAATAATTACTTTTGATTTTTAATTTTTTTTAATCTATCTAAAGCCTTTTTATTATCCCTATCTTTAATTGTTTCTCTCTTATCATAAAGCTTTTTTCCTTTAGCTAGAGAGATTTCAATTTTAGCTAACCCTTTTTCATTTATAAATAATTTTAATGGAATAATTGTATTGCTAGAATTTATTATTTCCTTCTGAAGTTTTTTCAACTCCTTTTTATTAAGTAATAATTTTCTTTGTTTTTTTGGATTATACACTTCAATAGTGCTGTGAGAATACTTTTCAATATTCATATTTAAAATATATAATTCTCCTTTATCATCAAATTTGCAGAAACTTTCTGAAATACTTGCCCTACTCTGTCTAATAGACTTAATCTCTGAGCCAGTTAGGACAATTCCAGCAATATACTTTGAAAGTAATTCGTAGTTGAATTTAGCTTTCCTATTCTTTATATTAACCTTAGTACTCATTTTTTAGTCTTATTTACAGATGTTAGAGTGTTAATAAATAATAATTCAAATTTCAAAAATTCTCTTAATTAAAATATTCTATTGATTATTTTTGACTTATAAATTTAATTTAGTAAAAATATGCAAAAAGATCTTGAAATATTCAATTTAATTGATCAAGAAAAATCCCGTCAAATTGAAGGAATTGAGTTAATTGCATCTGAAAACTTTACAAGTGATCAAGTTTTGAATGCGACAGGTTCAATATTAACTAATAAATATGCAGAAGGTTATCCTGGAAAAAGATACTATGGTGGTTGTGCAGTTGTTGATGAAATTGAAACTTTAGCAATTGAGAGAGCTAAGGAGCTATTTGGCGCTGTTTGGGCAAATGTCCAGCCACATTCAGGAAGTCAAGCAAATTCTGCTGTATATTTTGCTTGTTTAAATGTGGGGGATAAAATATTAGGTTTTGATTTATCACATGGAGGACATCTTACACATGGATCTTCAGTTAATTTTTCAGGGAAATTATATAAACCTGTTTTCTATGGTGTTGACAAAATAACTGGAAAGTTAGATTATGATTTAATTATGGATATTGCTCAAAAAGAAAGACCTAAATTGATTATTGCAGGAGCATCTGCTTATTCTAGAGATATAGATTATAAGAAGTTTAGGGAAATAGCAGATAATGTTAATGCTTTATTATTGGCTGATATATCTCATCCCTCAGGTTTAATAGCTAAAGGAATACTTAATGATCCTTTACCTTATTGCCATATAGTTACTACAACTACTCATAAAACTTTAAGAGGTCCTAGAGGAGGGTTAATTCTGATGGGAGAAGATTTTGATAATCCTTTTGGAATTAAACTTAAAAATGGATCATTAAAGAAAATGTCATCATTGATAGATTCAGCAATTTTTCCTGGGAATCAAGGAGGTCCTTTAGAACATGTTATTGCAGCTAAAGCAATAGCTTTTGGTGAGGCTTTAACAGATGACTATATGTATTATATACTTCAAGTAAAAAAGAATGCAGATGCAATGGCTAAGGCTTTTGTAGATAGGGGGTATAATATTATTTCTGGAGGAACTGACAATCATATGATGCTTATAGATTTAAGAAATAAAAATATAACAGGGAAGGAGGCCGAAAGAATTTTAGATCAGGCGGAGATAACTGTTAATAAGAATATGGTGCCATTTGATGATAAATCTCCTTTTATTACTTCAGGAATTAGAGTTGGTACAGCAGCAGTTACCACAAGAGGTTTAGTTGAAGATGATATGGTTAAGATAGTAGAATATATTGATAAGTCCATTATAAACAAGGATAATGAGAATATGCTTAGTGAAATTGCAGGTTCTGTTAAAAAAATGATGAAGGATAGGCCGTTATTCAAATATTAATCATCCTGAATTATATGCTGATATGCGCCTAAATCTGGATTGTTAGTTCTGTCTACATTAAGTAAATCAAAAGGAACTATGGATGAATAAACCTGATTGCCTTGATTTATTGCTGCGGAATTAATACCTATAATCATGTTATTTTCATATGGATCTAAAAAATATGGATCTTCATTTAATATTAAGTTTTCAAAATGTTCTTGATTCTCAAAATCATAAATAGCTGTGTTAAAACTGTTATTTATATCTGAAAATTTTAGTAAGCAGTTGCTAAATTTGTAGTCCAGATTTGAGTCATCTAGCTGTTCAACAAGTAATTCAATATTTTGACTACCATATATTATGCAATTATTAAAATATGCCTCTAAAACCTCATTATTTAATGTATTGCCTTCAGAGTCAATTAAATAATTATTAAGTAAAAGCGCTGGAAATTGTCTAAAACCAGAATTCCAATAGTTAGTAATTGTAGAATGTGTAAAACTATACTTTCCACCATATGTTGCAGCAAAAGATGATTGACCAGAATTATTTATAACTATATTTTCTGCTTTAATAGAAGATCCTTTAGCTAGAATACCAAAATTACTTGAGTTGTAAATTTTACTATTTTTTATAAGTAGTTTTTCTTGATTTTCTTGAAAATCACCACTGAGATAAAGTCCAATAGAGCTATTTTTTATTGTTGTATAATTAATTTCATTATTAATACTCCCATCAAACAACCAAATTGTTCCCCATTGACCTGGTACATCTTCAAATATTGGCTCAAGCCTGTCTCCTTCAAAAATTACTTCATTTTCTAATACTTCTTGATCTAAACTAAATTCACCATTTATCTTTATTGACGCACCATTAGTAACAATTAACCCTGAGTTTGCATGGAAATGAATTCTAGATCCTGGATTAATTATTAGTAGTTCATTCTCAGGAACAGCAGCATATCCATAGATTACATATGGTCTTTCAGAAGTGAAATTTAATTCATCTACATTGAGAAATCTACCCTCTATATCTGTTTCATCATTAGCTCCATCGCCGTCTATATCAAAACTTAAGGTTTCAACAATATACTCGTTTGTTTGGCTGTCTAAATATCTTTGAGGATAGATAAAAACAGCATCCTTTACTAAAGTTACAAGATCAACTTTTTGTTGATTTTCACCACTATTGAATTGAATATGATCAGTATAAAGAAACTGAGTGCTTTGATCTGATAAATCTTCAATATCTACAGTTGTCTCAATAAAAATATACAAACTATCATTGGCTAGGAGTTCAATATTTTCAAAATATTTTCCTGCATTAGAATCAGAGCCATAAATGCCATCAACATTTAATCTATAATAGGAGTTTTCTCCATTTCCTAAGTTAATGTTTGGAATTAAAATGTTATCATTGGAGTTATTATAAACTTTTAAGTTATAGGTGCTAGATCCTATGTTTGTAAATACTGTATCTAAGTATACTGTATCTTTTGAAAATGATAAATTTCCAGAACTTATTTCAAAATCAAAATCATTATCACAACTACTACAAAATATAATAATTATTAGAGATGTAGATATTGCTAGTAATTTCCTCATTATTTGATTAATTCTAATTTTATCATCTAATAACGCTGGATTTAAGTATTTTATTTTAATTAAATATTTGATAAGCGGATTAGAGCTCACTAACTACTGTATTCATCTACTTCCCATTTATTTTAGGTATAATTTTTATTTCAAAAAGTTTATCCCACATTTTGCCAGTTACAAAAATGCTGTTAGAAGTTTCATTATATGCAATACCGTTTAATACATCTAAATCTTTATGATTTGTTACTTTTTCTCTTAACGATGATAAATCAATAACACCCTCTACTATTCCATTGTCAGGATTTATGATTGCAATACCCTCAGCACCATATATGTTCCCATATATTCTGTCATTAATCCATTCAAGCTCATTTAGATTGGTAAGTTTCCTTTTATTTGTGTGAGGTTGAATGTAGTCTAACTCTTCTAATGATTTTGGATCTAATAGCCATATTTTATCTGTGCCATCGCTTTTATAAAGAGTCTCCCCATCATTACATAATCCCCATCCTTCTTTACTTTTGTTATAAGAAAAAGAATCCAAAATATTGAAAGTGTTAATATCATATATAAAGCCAACTTTTTCTCTCCATGATAATAGATATATCAAATCATCTTTAATCGTTATTCCTTCAGCAAAATACTTTCTATTAATTTTCCTTTTATGCAATACTTTTCCAGATTTGTAATCAACTTTTCTAAGTTCTGACTTACCATATCTCCCAATACTTTCATATAAATACCCATTATAAAATTCCAATCCTTGTGTGTATGCATTTATATCATGAGGAAATTCATTGATGATTTCATATGAGTAGATTGTTGGAATTATATTATTTTTTGGTAATGTTTTAGACTGATTTTCACTACAGCTAACTAATAGTATAGAAACAATAAGAGTTGTAATTATATTCTGATAAAATTTTTTTAGCATGATAATATTTAGTTGAGTAAATTTAAGATATATATTTTTAAATTACCTAAAAAATATTATTGACTAATAGCAAAAATTGTATCTTTGCTTTGGCAAGTCCTACACAACTAGCTCCTGATTAATCCTCCAGAACGGGAACGTAGCAAAGGTATTCGGTTGTAGCAGTGTGATGTAGGTAGCTTGCCATTTTTTTTAACTACAATATGTATAAAGTAATCTTAATTACGGGGGGGTCATCAGGTATTGGAAAAGCTATTGGAGAATATCTTAATGATAAGGGATATATTGTATATGGTACTAGCAGAAACACATCTAAATATCCAGAGTCTAAATTTAAACTATTAACCTTGGATGTCACTAATAACGACCAGATAAGATCATGTGTAGCACATGTTGTTAAGGAACAGGGCAGAATAGATGTATTAATAAATAATGCTGGAGTTGGTATTACAGGACCTTTAGAAGAGATTCCTGAAGAAGAAATTCACAAACATTTTAAAACAAATTTATACGGACCAATTAATATGATTAAAGCTGTTCTTCCANACATGAGAAGAGAAAAAANNGGTCTAATTATTAATATTACNTCTATTGCAGGTTATGTAGGGTCTCCATTTAGATCAGTTTATAGTGCTGGTAAAGCNGCATTAGATCTAATTTCAGAAACATTAAATATGGAGACTAAAGAATTTAAAATAAATGTTGTTAGCCTTGCTCCNGGAGATTATTTAACAAATATACCTAAAGGGAGATTTCATTCTCCAGTAAGAGATAATTCCCCGTATATGTCATCTTATAAAAAAGGGTTAGATATCATGAATAAGCATATTGATTCAGGAGCAGATCCGAAAAAAATTGGAAGACTAGTTTACAAAATTCTTAATTTAAAGACACCAAACAAAAAATATTTATCAGGCTCATTTATTGAAACACTAGCTCCATTTTTAAAATTTATTCTACCTCAAAGACTTTTTGAATACATTGTGATGAAAAATTATTAGATATTGCATGTTAATAACTTGATTAACTATTATCTACTAATTATTGTAAATTTGAAATTCAACTTAAATATTTTTAATGAAATTTTTTATTGACACAGCTAATTTAGATCAAATCAAAGAAGCTCAAGATTTAGGTATACTTGANGGTGTAACTACTAATCCTTCACTTATGGCTAAAGAAGGAATAACTGGCAAGCAAAATATTTTAGACCATTACAAAAACATTTGCAATATTGTTGATGGAGATGTTTCTGCTGAAGTAATTTCAACAGATTATGAGGGAATGATAAAAGAAGGTCAAGAGCTTTCNTCTCTTCATAAACAAATNGTAGTAAAAGTTCCGATGATAAAAGAAGGAATTAAAGCAACTAGATATTTTAGTGATAATAATATAAGAACTAATGTTACTTTAGTTTTTTCAGCTGGNCAAGCCCTTTTAGCAGCTAAGGCTGGAGCATCATATGTATCTCCATTTATTGGCAGACTTGATGACATTTCAACTGATGGTTTGGGTTTGATTTCTGAAATTAGAGAAATTTATGATAATTACGGATTCTCTACTGAAATTCTNGCAGCATCTATTAGNCACACAATGCATATTATTGACTGCTCAAAGATTGGTGCAGANGTTATTACNGCTCCTCTAAAGTCTATTCTAGGGCTTTTAAAACACCCACTTACTGATATTGGATTAGAAAATTTCCTAAAAGACTACAGAAAAGGCAATTAATTTATCTATTTTTGCAAGCCTAAAAACAGATAAATATGCTGTCAGTTTCTAATCTGTCAATACAATTCGGAAAAAGAGTTCTTTTTGATGACGTTAANACTGTATTTAACAATGGTAATTGTTATGGTATTATTGGAGCAAATGGTTCTGGAAAATCTACATTTTTAAAAATATTAGCTGGAAAAATGGATCCTACATCTGGAAGTGTTTTTCTTAACCCAGGTAAAAGAATGTCTATTTTAGAACAAGATCATACAATTTTTGATGAAAGAACAGTTCTTGAAACAGTTATTATGGGTAANAAAAGTCTATTTGACCTAAAATTAGAAATTGATAAACTTTATGAAGATTATTCTGATGAAAATGCTGATAGGATAGGGGTTNTACAAGAGAAGTATGAGGANATGGATGGGTGGAATTCNGAAAGTAATGCNGCGTCGCTTCTTTCAAATTTAGGTATTGAAGAAGAATTACATCACAGGTTAATGAAAGATATTGATCCAAAGCTAAAGGTTAGAATATTGCTAGCTAAATCTTTGTTTGGAGACCCCGATGTATTAATTATGGATGAACCTACAAATGACCTTGATTATCATACAATTAGTTGGTTAGAAAATTACCTAGCAAATTTTGATAATTGTATAATTGTTGTCTCACATGATAGACATTTTTTAGATTCAGTTTGNACACATATTTCAGATATTGACTTTGGTAAAATCAATCATTACTCTGGNAATTATACTTTTTGGCANGAATCTTCACAACTAGCNTTAAGACAACGNCAACAACAGAATAAGAAAGCTGANGAAAAGAAAAAGGAATTGGAAGAATTTATAGCAAGATTCAGTGCTAACGTTGCAAAAAGNAAACAAGCTACCAGTAGAAAGAAGATGATTGAAAAACTTAATATAGAGGAAATNAAACCATCTAGNAGAAGATACCCGGCAATTATTTTTGAAAGAGAAAGAGANGCTGGTGATCAAATTCTAAATATAGAAGCTTTGAGTAAATCTACAGAAGGTGATGTGCTTTTTAGTGATATAAATTTAAACCTTGCAAAAGGCGATAAGGTACTTTTTTATTCAAAAGANTCTAGAGCTACAACATTCTTTTATGAAATCTTAAATGGAAATATTAATTCAGACTCTGGAAAGTTNGATTGGGGTATTACTACTTCTCAGTCCTATTTNCCACTAGATAATAGTNTNTTTTTTGATAACAATGTAAATTTAGTTGACTGGCTTAGGCAATGGGCTAAAACTGAAGANGAAAAGGANGAAGTTTATTTAAGAGGTTTNCTTGGTAAGATGATTTTTTCAGGTGAAGAAGCTTTAAAAAAATGCAATGTTTTNTCTGGTGGAGAAAAAGTTAGATGTATGATTTCTAGAATGATGATGAAAAAAGCTAATGTTTTAATNCTGGATGAACCTACAAATCATCTAGANCTAGAAAGTATAACAACATTTAATAATTCATTAAAAAAATATAAAGGAACAGTCTTGTTAACAACCCACGATCATCAATTTGCTCAAACCCTTGCTAACAGAGTAGTGGAGTTAACCCCAAAAGGAGTTATTGACAGATTTATGACTTTTGATGAATATATGCACGATGAAAAGATAAAAANTTTAAGAGATAAAATGTATAGTTAATCTCTAGCTATCTTAATTCTGCACCAAATTCTTTAATTATACTATTAGTTATTCTATTCATNANACCATCTATCTCTTTATCGGAAAGTGTTTTAGATTCATCAGAAATATTGAAGTTAAGGCCATANCTTTTCTTGTTTTNNGGAATNTTACCCCCTACATAAACATCAAATAGGCTGATNTTTTTTATAAGATTCTTATTTGCTTTATATGCAATATCATATATAGATTTAAAAGTTATATTCTCNTCAATTAAAATAGATAAATCTCTTGATACTTCAGGGTATTTAGGNATNTTCTNAGTTAATACTGGTNTATTNTCTANGGATTTTATGATATTTTTCCAGTTAAATTCAGCATAATATACTTCTTGTTCAACATCAAAAATTATTAAACTTTTNCTATTAATAATTCCGTAGGTTGCTATTGTTAAATTATTATGAATTATTGTTTCTCCTTCAGCTAGGTTTTTNTCTTTAGTTGGCTTTGAATTTAGATTATTTATNTTTAGNTGTTCAATAATTGAATTAACTACACCCTTGATATAATAGAAGTCNCATTTTTCTGNTTTTTTATTCCAATTNTTAGNTGATTTATNACCAGTAATAAAAAGACATAATTTNTCATCTTCTATATANTTNTNTTTCTCTTTTAGGTATGTTTTTCCAAACTCAAACATCTTCAAGTTAGACTGCTTTCTGTTAATATTATAAGACAATGCTTCANCTCCTGTAAACATTAATGAATTTCTTAGAGAAGATAAGTCAGCNCTTGAGGAATTAATAACGTTAACATTTGAAGGGTTCTTAATNTTTTTGTTTTCTTCATTATATTTTGGAGATACTAGAGAATTTGTCATTATCTCAGTAAATCCTATAGAAACTAAGTGGNNAGANATTTTATTTTCNANATCAATTTTTGAAAATTGATCGTAAATTGTTAANGANCTGTTTATTTTCTTTGATGCCTCTACATTGTTGTATCCATATATTCTTAATATTTCTTCAACAACATCAGCTTCTCTAGTAACATCGTTCCTATATGCAGGGATTGATATGCCAAGATTTGATTCAGTAATACTGTCAATTTTTATATCCAATGATGTNATTATTCCTTTTATAATCTCTCTATCAATCTTTTTTCCAATTAGATTTTCTATGCTTTCAAAACCAATTATAATCTGTTTATCTTCAATTTTTTTTGGGTATAGATCTACAACTTCACTAGAAACCATAGATCCTTTACAAATTTCTTTAATCAAAACACACGCTTTTAATAATGCAAGTTTAGTCATGTTGGGGTCAATGCCTCTTTCAAATCTAAATGAAGCATCAGTATTTAGGCTATGGTGTTTTGAGGATTTTCTTATAGTAATAGGATCAAAATAAGCGCTTTCTAAGAAAATCTTAGTAGTTTTTTTAGAAACACCAGAATCTAATCCACCATAAACTCCAGCTAAACATAGTGGCTTGTCTCCACTACAAATCATCAAATCATCAGCAGTTAATTTTCTTTCTACTCCATCAAGAGTGATAAATTTAGTTCCGTCCTTAAGGGTTTTTACTGCTATTTTATCATCACATATATTATCATAATCAAATGCATGGAGAGGTTGTCCAACATCATGTAGAATATAATTAGTTATATCTACAATATTATTGATTGGGGATATTCCAATGGAATTTAATTTATTTATTAGCCATTCGGGTGAATTTTCTACAACAATATTCTCAATTAATACTCCACAGTATCTAGGAGCTAACTTTTCATTATAGACTTTGATCTTAAGATTGGTTGTTTTTTTATCAACTATAAAATCTGTAGCAGAAGGTTTAATTAGTTCTAGTTTTGTGCCTCTTTGGAGTAATCCAGCCCTAAGATCTCTTGCTGTTCCAAAATGACTTATAGCGTCAGATCTATTAGGGGTTAAGCCAATTTCAAATATTTTGTCATTCTCTATTTTAAATATTTTATCAAGAGGAGTTCCTGCCTTATGTTTGTTGTCTAAAACCATTATCCCCTCAGTTGATTCTCCTAAATTTAATTCATCCTCACCACATATCATTCCGTTACTAGTTTCCCCTCTAATCTTACTCTTTTTTATAGTCCATGAATCATTGTCTGTGTATATTTTAGCGCCTACTGTAGCAACAGGAACTGTTTGATTTAATTCAACATTTGGCGCCCCACATACAATTTGAACATCCTCTTTTAGCCCTATATCTACTGTTGTTATTTTAAGTCTATCAGCGTTTGGATGTTTTTTACAAGATTTTACTTTACCTATAACAATTCCTTTTAACCCTCCTTTTATTGATTGAAAATCTGTTATCCCTTCAACCTCTAATCCTAATTCTGTAAGTGTGCTTGCAATTTCTTCAGCAGAGTCTTTTAGTTTTAAAAATTGTTTCAACCAATTATATGAGATATTCATTTTAAATACTTAGGTTTAACAAATATAATAATAGTTACCTTCTAATGAAATCTAAAAAGTTTTTTTAAATTCAATTATTATTAATAAGTCTTTTATATGAATAAATTAAACTATTTATTGGTATTATTATTTGCTATTACCTCTTGTAGTGAAGATTATTCACTGCCTTCAGGCTCATATATTGGGGCTTTGCATACATCTGATAATCAAGAGATTCCTTTTAACATGTATTTATTAAATGATGGCTCAATTCAGATTTACAATCATAAGGAAATAGTAGATATGGAAAAGATTATTTATGAGAAGGATTCATTTATAATAAAATCCCCAGTATTTGAAGGATATATTAAAGCAAAGAGATCTAAAGAAGGTATTAACGGATATTTTACTAATAATAGTTTAGATAGAAAAATAAAATTTACTGCTAATAATGGAGCAGAAAGATTTAAAATAAAAAACTACAAA
>PACY01000013.1 GCA_002700405.1 Flavobacteriaceae bacterium
CACTTCAGCATTATGCAATATAATATCTTGTGGAGCGAAAGACGGGATTTGAACCCGCGACCCTCACCTTGGCAAGGTGATGCTCTACCCCTGAGCTACTTTCGCAATATTTGAATGAACGAGCACTATATTAGTGCGGATGCAAATTTATAACAATTTAGGGAAAAGCAAAGAAATTTTATAAAAAAGGGTAGTATTATTCTAATCTTTTGAATCACTTATTTTTCTTTTTATTTCACTTAACTTCAATAATGCTTCCATTGGGGTCATTGAATTAATATCAATGTCTAATAATTCCTCTTTTATTTCCTCTAAAGCAGGATCATTAAGTTTAAAAAACTCTAATTGAATATCACTCTTTATAGATTTTATGTCCTTGTTAAGCTGTTCACTAGAATGTGATTTTTCTAATTTCTTAAGTATAGAATTTGCTTTATTTAACACCTTTTTTGGCATTCCAGCCATTTTTGCAACATGAATTCCAAAACTATGTTCACTTCCGCCAGGAACTAATTTTCTTAAAAATAACACATCATTCTTTTCTTCTTTAATTGAAACATTAAAATTTTTAATTCTTTCATATGACAAAGTCATTTCATTGAGTTCATGATAGTGTGTTGCAAAAAGCGTTTTAGCTCTAGTTTTCTGGTCATGTAAAAACTCACTAATTGCCCATGCAATAGAAATTCCATCATATGTACTAGTACCTCTCCCAATCTCGTCAAGAAGAATTAAACTTCTATCAGAAATATTATTAAGAATTGTAGCTGTCTCATTCATTTCTACCATAAAAGTTGATTCTCCCATTGAAATATTATCACTAGCTCCAACCCTAGTAAAAATCTTATCAATTATTCCCATTTTTAAATTTTTAGCAGGCACAAAACATCCAATCTGAGCCATAATTACTATAAGAGCAGTTTGTCTTAAGAGAGCAGATTTTCCAGACATATTTGGGCCTGTTATCATAATTATCTGCTGAGAATCTCTATCTAAAAATAAGTCATTAGCAACATAAGGGTTTTCCGATGCTAACTGTGTTTCTATTACTGGATGTCTCCCCTGTGAAATTTTCAAATCAAAAGATTCATTTATCTCTGGCATACAATAATTTTTATTCATAGTAATTTGAGCAAATGAAGAAAGACAGTCAAGCTGAGAAATAATTGACGCATTGTTTTGAACAACTTTAATGAACTTATACATCTTATCAATAAGGTTTTTAAAAATCTGTATCTCCAATTCTAATATTCTTTCCTCTGCTCCTAATATTTTTTGTTCATATTTTTTTAAATCCTCAGTAATATAGCGTTCTGCACTAACCAATGTCTGCTTTCTAATCCAATCTTCAGGAACTTTATCCTTATGCGTATTTCTAACTTCAATATAGTAGCCAAAAACGTTGTTTGAAGAAATCTTTAAAGATGGTATTCCAGTAATTTCACTTTGTTCATCCAGCATCTTATCTAAAAATTCTTTATTTGAAAAGGCCATTCCACGCAAGTCTTTTAGCTCCTTAGAAAAGTCTGATGATATAGAATCACCTTTTAAAATATTTACTGGGGCATCTTCATTTAGTGTTTTTTCTATTATTTGTATTAATTTTTTACATGTATCTAAGGATCTTGAAAGTTTTTTTAAAGATTTATGTTTAGATTGATTAGTGAGTTTTTTAATAGGATTTATTGCAATTAGAGAATTTTTTAAATGAATCACTTCTCTTGGAGTTATTTTAGCTGTTGCTACTTTTGAAATTAGTCTTTCAAGATCACCAATTTCATTAATGTTTTCTTGAATACTATTTAAACATGACTCATTATCTATAAAATATTTTACTGTTAAATGTCTATCTTGAATTATCTTAATGTTTTTTGAAGGTAGAGCGACCCATCTTTTAAGAAGCCTGCCTCCCATAGGAGAAATAGTTCCATCAATTACATCAATCAAGCTTTTCCCTTCTCTTCCTAAAGATTGGAAAATTTCTAAATTTTTAATTGTAAATCCATCCATCCATATGTAATCATCTTGAGGGATTCTATTAATAGAAGTAATGTGATTAATTTTCTGATGTTGAGTCTCACTTAAATAATGCATTACAGCTCCAGCTGAAATAATCCCATCTTTTATGTTTTCTACACCAAAACCTTTTAATGATTTAGTTTTAAAATGGTTACATAATGATTCTATTGCAAAGTCGTACTGAAATACCCAATCCTCAATAAAGAATAATTGAAAATTATTATTAAAACTTGATAAAAAATTTGATTTCTTCTGTTTTGAAATAAGAATTTCACTAGGATTAAAATTGTGTAATAATTTATCAATATAGTCTGTTGAGCCTTCAGCAATTAAAAATTCTCCAGTAGATATATCAAGGAAAGACACCCCAGTATTATTTCCTATATATACAGATGCTAAAAAATTATTTGACTTTGGATTTAATACTCCATCAATTGTAGCTAAGCCTGGAGTAACAAGTTCAGTGACACCTCTTTTGACAATAGTTTTTGTAAGTTTTGGATCCTCAAGCTGATCACATATAGCAACCCTATTTCCTGCCTTAACTAGTTTAGGCAAATAGTTATTTAAAGAATGGTGCGGAAATCCAGCAAGCTCTGTTTCACTCTGACTTCCAGCGCCTCTTTTTGTTAAAATAATATCTAATATCTTTGAAGTTTTTATAGCATCCTCACCAAAAGTTTCATAAAAATCTCCCACCCTAAACAATAAAATAGCATCAGGGTGCTTAGCCTTGATGGTATTATATTGCTTCATTAGTGGAGTAATTTTTTTTGCTGTTTTTTTCAAGGAAATCTTATTTATAATATTATTTTTACTTAAACGTAGCTCTTGCTAATGTAACTAATATTTGTTTTTTTAAAAACTGATTATTAGAAATAATTATAAATGAGAAAATTAAAAAATTCTGAGCTGAATAGATTGTCAATTGAAGAATTTAAAAACTCTAAAAAAACACCTATTTCAATTATTCTTGATGATATTAGGAGCTTAAATAATATTGGAAGTATTTTTAGAACAGCTGATGCCTTTTTAATTGACACAATTTATCTATGCGGAATAACTGCTAAACCTCCAAATAAAGACATTCATAAAACAGCATTGGGGAGTACTGACTCTGTTAATTGGGAATATCACAAAAATATTATTGATCTTATAAATGCATTAAAGAAAAATGGATTAAAAATAGTCTCAGTTGAACAAGCAGAAAATTCAGTGCCACTAAATAATTTTATTTGTGAAGAAAATAAAAAATATGCATTCATTTTTGGCAATGAAGTTAATGGTGTTTCTCAAAAAGCAATTGACATTTGTGATAAAGTAATTGAGATTCCTCAATATGGGACTAAACACTCGTTTAATATTTCTGTTTCAATTGGAATTGTTCTGTGGGATGTTTACAATAAGATTAATTAGTTATTTCATCTAAGACTGATAAATAATCTAATCTATTCTCAACAAAATCTAAATTAGTGATGTCAATAATTTTAAAATTAATATCAGGTCTAGATTTAAAAAACTCAAAATATCCTGAATTAATTTTTGAAAGATATTCATTTGTTATTGTATTCTCATAATCTCTCCCTCTAGTGCTTATATTACTCTGCAGTCTAGGTATTTCTTGATTTAGAAAAACAAAAAGATCTGGTTTATGAATTTGGTTATACATATCATAAAATAGCTTTCTATATAAAGTAAATTCATCTACATTTAAATTAACTTTTGAAAAAATTAGCGATTTATGAATGTCATAATCACTAATTATTACGTCGTTAAATAAATTAAGTTGAGATAAATCTTCTGAAATCTGCTGATATCTTTCAGATAAAAAAGACATTTCAAGAGTAAAAGCATATCTTTCAGGATCTTGATAAAATTTTGGCAAAAATGGATTGTCTGCAAATCTTTCTAAAATTAATTTTGAATTAAAATCAACTGCGATTTTTTTTGCTAAACTAGTTTTTCCAGCTCCAATATTTCCCTCTATTGCGATATATCTATATTGATCGATTTTGATTTTATCCTTTGGGTTAAGAATTTTTAAAGTTGTTTTTTCAACTAAACTATCATTCTTGCAATTACCTAACATCTCTAAAATACTTTCTTTAGTAGTAGGGTGATTTATTTTTGGATCTATCTCCATTAATGGACTAAGAACAAATTTTCTTGTATTCATTTTTGGATGTGGAATTTTAAGCAAACTAGTGTCTAATACCATTTCTTCAACTAAAATAATATCTATGTCTATTACCCTAGATTCTATTTTATTGGTTTTATTTCTTACTCTACCTATATCTTTTTCTATATCCAAAATATTTTGCATAATATCACTAGGAAGATCGTTTGAATATAAGCTAACACATATATTTAAGAAATCATCTCCACTAAAACCTACAGATCCTGTCTTATATACTGAAGAGATAGATTCAATTATAGCTATTCTTAGATGAATTAAATCTATTGCTTTTTGAAGATGTTTTAACTTATCTCCAATATTAGATCCTATTGATATATGTATTTTTTTGTAATCACTCATAGTCTACTAACAAATTAAATAAAAGAAATTCATTTATTATATTTGGTTTAATAAAATTTTATGAAAAAGCAAGATAAATTATTAGCTCAAAAAATCTATTTGATTTTAGGATCCTTATTTATAACATCTTTAGTTGTATCAAATTTAATTTTTCAGAAATTCTTTTACTGGCATCCATTTGAAATAAATATTTTTGGGGAAAGGTTATTTGAGTTATCCGTAGGGATATTACCATATCCTATAACATTTTTGATAACAGACTTAATAAGTGAAATTTATGGGAAGAAGAGAGCTAATGCTATTGTTACAGTAGGAATTTTTGCTTCTGTTTTCTCAATATTAATTATATATGTTGCTAACCTAGTACCTGCAATAGCTGCATCCCCTGTTAATGATGAACTATTTACAACTGTATTTGGAAGTACTGTTATAGCCGTATTTGCAAGTATGTTAAGCTATTTGTTTGCNCAATATGTCGACATACATATTTATCATTTTTGGAAACAATTAACCAANGGGAANATGCTTTGGTTAAGAAACAATTTTTCTACTTTTTTCTCACAATTTTTGGACACATTTACAATTATTCTTCTTCTATGCTTGTCTAATGTTTTAATGTGGGATCAATTTCTAGGACTATTAATTTCTGGATTTATTTTTAAAGTAGTGATCGCTGTTATTGACACTCCATTTTTATATCTTGGAGTCTATTTATTTAGAAAAAGATTTAATCTAAAAATTAATGAAGAAATTAATATTGATTAAAGAGAAATTTTTATTAGATATCCTTCATGAGCTCTTACGTTCAATACCTTGTTTTCTTCAAAAATCAGATATTGGCCCTTAATTCCTTTTAAAATTCCTTTAACATCATTTCCGTTTTTTAGTTTCATAGATTCTGGCTTAGAAGGAGATTCTAAGATTGGGAAATTTATATTAACTAACTTGTCCTTTTCAATGAAATAATGAGCCAAATGATTTGGAATAAAATTTTTAGCTTGATTTTTATAGTTTATAATATTTTCCGTGCTGTGTGCGTTAATTAACATCTTTCTCCAATTTGTTTTATCAGAAATATATTTTTTTATTGCAACTTCTGCTACACCAGCAAGATATCGATTAGGTACTTCCAAAATTTCAATAGCTTGATGCGCTCCTTGATCAATCCATCTGTATGGATTTTGAGCTTTTCTAGTCACACCTACCTTAATATTTCCTGTATTTGCTAAGTATACAATATGTGGTTGAAGCTGAATTTTCTTTTCATATTCAAGGTCACGTTCTTCAATATTTAAATGAGCCTTACTTAACTCAGGCTTGATAATCCAATCTGCAGCTTCAGGAGTCTCAAAAAAGCATTTTTTGCAAAAACCTTGTCTATATATCTCTGTATCAGAACTGCATGAGAGACATTCATAACCAATACATTCAATACTTATTTTTTTATCTAGAATTTGATTCATGCATAATATATCATCATCAAAATTTAGATAATACCTTACAGGACTATCAAATTCAGAAATCATTTTTTTTATTACGCCTTGAAAATGCATGGAAAATTGCTAATTTTAGAAGAATAAAAGTAATAAAAAAGTGTCAAATCCATTTATAAATTCTATTGTATCGTGGTTTTTAAAAAAAAGATCTCATCAAATTGAATTATTCATAAAATATCCTAATGAAGTACAAAATGATGTATTAATAAATCTAATTAATACAGCCAAAGACACAGAAATAGGTAAAGAGTTCGATTTTAAATCAATAAAAAATTATCGTGATTTTTCTAATCGAATTCCAGCATTTAACTATGAAGATTTTTCAGAAAAAATTAGTAGAGCTAGAAAAGGAGAAGATAATATTTTTTGGCCAAGCAAGATTAAATGGTTTGCAAAATCTAGTGGTACTACAAATTCTAAAAGTAAATTTATTCCAGTAAGTTATGAATCATTAGAGGAATGTCATTATGCTGCAAGCAAAGATCTGCTATGTATGTACTTAAACAATAATGAAAATTCAATGTTGTTTGCTGGAAAAAGTTTAAGATTAGGAGGAAGTAAATCTCCATATAAAAAAAATGGTACTTACTATGGAGATCTTTCAGCAATTTTAATTGACAATATGCCTATATGGTTTGAATATAGCAGTACGCCCAGTACCAAAACAACTCTAATACCTGATTGGGAAAATAAAATAAAAGCAATTATAAATGAAACAGCTTTAGAGAATGTTACAAGTCTGGCAGGGGTTCCATCATGGATGCTTGTAGTATTAAATAGAATACTAGAAAAAACAAATAATAAAAAAATTATTGATATCTGGCCAAATTTAGAAGTATATTTTCATGGGGGCGTAAACTTCAAGCCATATATAAATCAATATCAAAAAATTATTGGAAATGATAATATGAAATATTATGAAATTTATAATGCTTCAGAAGGTTTCTTTGCAATTCAATCTGAAAATAATTCAGATGAATTATTATTAATGTTAGATTATGGAATTTATTATGAATTTATACCAATGGACTCGTATAATTCAAAAGAAAAATTAATTATTCCTCTCGAAGATATTGAAATAAATAAAAATTATGCAATAGTTATTTCAACTAACGCAGGTCTATGGAGATATGAAATAGGTGATACAATAAAATTTACTTCAATAAACCCATATAAAATTGTAGTTACAGGTAGAACAAAACATTATATAAATGTCTTTGGAGAAGAAGTTATTGTCGAAAATACCGATAAAACAATTAGTGAATTGTGCAAAAAATATAATTTAGAAATTGTTGATTATACTGTTGCTCCAATCTTTATGAAAGGGAAAGAAAAAGGTGGGCACCAGTGGTTTATAGAATTTAAAAATTCTGTTCCTAATAATCTTGATATAGAAAAAAAAATAGATGAAAATCTAAAAAATGAAAATTCAGACTATGAAGCTAAAAGACATAAAGATTTTACACTTAATCCTCCAAAAGTAATTCTTGGGAATAGTGGTGTGTTTTTAAAATGGCTTAAAAAAAATAATAAAATTGGAGGACAAAATAAAGTGCCTAGATTATCTAATGATAGAATATTTATTGAAGAATTAATTAAATTAAATAATTAAGAAGCTGCTTTAAGTTTTTCTAAACTAATTCTAGACAGTTGATTTTCAGCATATTTCTTAGTTATATGAAGTTTCTTTTTTTCACTTCCTGGAAGGTTAAACATTGCATCATTTAAAATTTCTTCACATAAAGATCTAAGACCTCTAGCNCCTAAATTATAGTCAACAGCTTTTTCCACTATNAGATCTAAGGCTAAATCATCAATTTTTAATTCTATGCCNTCCATTTCAAATAATTTTATGAATTGNTTAATAAGTGCATTTTTTGGCTCNGTTAATATTTTTCTAAGAGCATCTCTATTTAAAGGATTCATATATGTCACAACTGGCAATCTNCCTATNATTTCAGGAATTAANCCAAATTCTTTTAAATCTTTTGGATTTATAAACTGAAGNANATTATNNTNTGAAATTGCTTCTACTTTAATAGATTTATATCCAATTACATTTAGATTTAATCTTTTTGAAATAAATTTTTCAATTCCNTCAAAAGCTCCTCCAGCAATAAATAATATTTTTTCAGTATTAATCTCAATGAATTTTTGGTCTGGGTGTTTTCTTCCTCCTTTGGGCGGAACATTTACAATAGTTCCTTCAAGTAACTTTAATAATGCCTGTTGGACTCCTTCACCAGAAACATCTCGAGTTATAGATGGGTTATCACTTTTCCTAGCAATTTTATCTATTTCATCAATAAATACAATTCCTTTTTCAGCCTTTTCAACACTATAATCAGCTGCCTGCAAAAGNCTAGTTAAAATTCCTTCTACATCTTCACCTACATANCCAGCTTCAGTTAAGACAGTTGCNTCAACAATTGCTAAAGGGACATCTAACATTTTTGCAATTGTCTTAGCAATTAATGTTTTCCCCGTACCAGTTTGGCCAACCATTATAATATTNCTCTTTTCAATTTCAATNTCNTCAGATTCTACCTGATTTATTCTNTTATANTGATTATATACAGAAACTGAAATAATTTTTTTAGTGTAGTCTTGACCAACAATATAATCATCTAGAAAGCTCTTTATTTGTTGAGGCTTCAATAANTCTGATTCCTTTGATTCACTAATTTTTTCTTGCTTAGATTCTTGTATAATAATACCATTTGCTTGTTCAATACATTCATCACAAATGTGTGCATCAATACCTGCTATTAACAAAACTGTCTCAGCTTTTTTCTTACCACAAAAAGAACAGTGTAGCTCAGACTTACTCATTGAAGATTTTTATTGTTTAGTTAAAATTTCATCTATCATNCCATATTCTAAAGCCTTATCAGATTTCATCCAATAATCTCTATCACTATCTTTATAAACTTTTTTATAATCCTGACCCGTATGCTTGCTAATAATATTGTATAGTTCTTCCTTTAAGGTNAATATTTCCTTTGCAGTAATTTCAATATCACTNGCTTGTCCATGAGCNCCNCCAATAGGTTGATGAATCATAACTCTAGAATGTGTTAANCCNCTTCTTTTCCCTTTTTCNCCAGCACATAATAAAACTGCNCCCATTGAAGCTGCCATTCCAGTGCATATTGTAGCTACATCAGGTTTTATTAATTGCATAGTATCATAGATNCCTAGNCCAGCATAAACACCTCCNCCAGGAGAATTAATATATATNTGAATGTCTTTAGAAGAATCTGTNCTTTCTAAAAATAATAATTGAGCTTGAATAATATTTGCTACTTGATCATTAATAGAAGTTCCTAAAAAGATTATTCTATCCATCATTAATCTTGAAAAAACATCAAATATTGCTATATTCATTTGTCTTTCCTCAATAATATTTGGAGTTAGACCGGAAGGATACATACTNCTCATTATTTTATTATAATAAGTGCTACTAATACCCTGATCCTTAGTAGCAAATTTTTCAAATTCTTTAGCGAAATCCATTATCTATTCGATTAATTATTTATAAATATAGTAATATTTAAATTAGGAAGAATATGCTTCTTTTATGAACTGTTTGTAGGTTAATTCCTTTGATTTAATATTAGTGTTTTCCTTAAAGAAATTTAATATTCTAGTNCTAGTTAGTTGCTCTGTTAATCTTTTAATTTCATCCTTATTTTGCATAACTCTTGCAACTATATCATCCAATTCCTTTTCTGTAGGATTAGATTGNCCATATTGACTCATTTGCTTNCTTATCAAGTCCTTTGTATAAGACTTAAGGTCNTCAAAATTAACCTGTAAATTATTTTCAGTAACCAATTTACTTTCAATTANTTGATATTTCATTCCNTTNTCAGATTTNTTGTATTCTTCTTTTGCTTCATNGTCAGANAANTTNTTTTCGGAATTAATTTTGATCCACTTTGTCAAGAATTCAGNAGGTAATTTNAATTTAGTATTCTCAATTANGTNTTCAATAATATCATTCATTAACTTTTGGTCAGTTTGATTTACAAACTGTTTTTCAATATCATCAGATATTTTCTTTTTCAATTCAGTTACATTCTTTACAATACCCTTTCCNTAAATTTTNTCAAATAACTCTTGATCTAAATCAGCTGGTTCTTTATAATTAATTTCATCAATATTTAAATTTACTTCTATNTCNATATCCTTAGCTCTATCNTGTGATATTCCTAATACTTGAATTAAATCATGGTTGTCATTAAATAAATCTTTTACATCAATATTAGTAGAATCACCTACTTCTAATCCTAATAATTTCTTTAAACTCTTNTTACTCTTTACTCTANTTAAGTTAAAAGTTGATTTATTATTAATTTCATCTTCNTGGGTAAAAACTCCNGTGATATCACAATCTTTTTCAATCTTTTTTCTAGCAATTAGCTTACCATATTGCTTTTGAATACTGNCTANCTGTTCATNAACCATTTTTTNATCTGCTTTAACAATATAGTTTATAACAGATTTTTTAAATTTTAACTTCAAATCAAACTTTGGAGTTAATCCTACTTCAAATTCAAAAGTTATTTTNTCAGAGTCCCAGTTAATTTCACCCTGTGGAACTGGAATAGGTCCACCTAACATATCTATTTCNTTATCTTTTATNTAATTTCTTAATTCCTTNTCTATTAACTTATTTACTTCATCCATTATAACTGCCTTGCCATGTTTTTTTCTTATTAAACCAACAGGGACANGTCCTTTTCTAAATCCAGGNATATTAGCTTTATGAGAAAGNTTATGTAATTCTCTATCTACTTGNTCAGTATAGTCTTTCTTGTCAATTTCAATTGAAATTTTACCATTAAGCTTGTCNATATAGTTCGATGTTATNTTCATTTATTGAGNTAAAAAATTGGTTTGCGAAAATACGTTTTTTTTAAAAGTCATCAAAGTTAATTAGGACTATTTATCTTGAATAAATTTCATTATTGTAGNAAAAAAATGATCTGGATTATCAACGTGAAGCCAATGATTAGATTTAGGTATAGTTATAATTGATGCCTCAGGGAAAAGCATAATGATTTCAATACTATCTTTCTCTTCGATATAATCAGAATATTCTCCTTTTAAAAACATTGTCTTACTTAGAAATTTATTATTATTNTTAACTCTTTCTCCTATACTAGATATATTTTTTGTAAGTGACAATAAATTAAATCTAAAATCAAGCTTAGTTCTATTAACCCAATAAAGATTTTTTAGTAAGAAATTTTTTAAAACACTATCATCAATATAATTTGTTAATTTCTGATCTGCTTCTTTTCTTGTAGAAATTTGATCAAGATCTAATGATATTAATGCTTCAAGAATTTTATNATGATGAACTGGATAATATTTTGGAGCAATATCAATAACTATCAAATTTGAAANATATTCTGAATNTTTTANAGCAAAATTCATNGCTGTCTTACCNCCCATTGAATGTCCCATCAAAATACAATCATTAATATTATTATGATCTAAATATTTTTTTAAATCCATAACTAATAATTCATAATTGAAGTCATTAGTATGNAAACTTCTTCCGTGATTNCGTTGATCAATTAANTGNATACAAAATCCTTTAGATGCTAATTTATTTGCGTANGTTTTCCAATTATCACCAGAACCAAAAAGACCATGAAGAATCACTATAATNTTATTCCCTTCACCTACAATCTTTGAGTGTAATANCATTTATTTNAGATATGTTAAATACTTCTTTATAACTGTTTCAATTCCTAATTCTAAACTCTCAGCAATTAATGCATGTCCAATAGAAACCTCAAGTAAATTTTCAATATTATTTTTAAAGAATTTAATATTATCTAATGCTAAGTCATGACCTGCATTAATTCCTATTCCCATTTGATTTAAATATTTAGTGCAAACAACATAAGGTTCAATTGCTTTTTTCTTTCTATCTAATCCTGTGCCATAATTTTTTGCATAAGCTTCAGTATAAAATTCAATCCTGTCAGCTCCTATTTCATTAAGTGATTCTATGTATTTTACATCCGGATCTAAAAAAATTGATGTTCTTATACCATTNGAATTAAATTCTGACACTACTTCTTTTAAGTAATTTTTGTGTTTTATAGTATCCCAACCAGCACAAGATGTTAAGTCAGATTCAGANTCTGGCACTAGAGTAACCTGATCAGGTTTATTTTTAATTACCATATCAATAAATTTATTGATTGGATTACCTTCAATATTAAATTCTTTATANACTATTGGCTTTAAATCATAAATATCNGAATATCTTATATGTCTTTCATCTGGNCTTGGATGAACAGTTATTCCATCAGCACCAAAANATTGTATTCTTTTTGCAAAATTTATAAGGTTTGGGAAATCNCCTCCTCTAGAATTTCTTAGTGTTGCAATTTTATTGATATTAACACTTAGCTTAGTCATATTAATATTTTATGTGAAAATACAAACTACTTAAGGCTAAAACTAACATAATTTTAATTAATTTGCGTGTTAATTTCACACCTGATTATAACGTAAAATTTTTAATATTCCTGCGTAAAATGAAAGTAGCTATTTTTACAAATTTATATAAAACTTCTTCCTCAAAAATTCTGCTTTCTACCGTAAAGAAGTTGAAAAATAAAGGAGTAGATGTTTTTATAGATGAAAAGTCTAATGAGAAAACAGATGAAAAAAAACATGCTTCTATTTCAAATCATATTAAATCCTTCACTAAACTNGATGAAAGTTTTANCTATGTAGTATGTATTGGCGGAGATGGCACAATTTTAAAAGCCTCNTCCTACATTAAAAATTTAGGGATCCCAATTATTGGAATAAATACTGGAAGACTAGGTTTTTTAGCTAAAACTAAAGTTGTTGATGTAGATAACGCTGTTAATGCAATAATTAATAAAAACTATAAATTATCAGAAAGGACATTGATAGCAATTTCTTATACTAAAAATAATAAGAAATATAATGTAGGGACTGCTCTTAACGAGGTTAGTATAACAAGAAAAAATACAACTTCTTTAATTACTATTGAAACCAAATTAAATGATGATTACCTTAATACATATTGGGCAGATGGGTTAATTATTTCAACTCCTACTGGTTCAACTGGTTATTCTCTTAGCTGCGGAGGTCCTATAATAATGCCTGAATCAAAAAACCTGGTTATTACTCCGATAGCTCCTCATAATTTAAATGCAAGGCCTCTTGTTATTGCAGATAATACAACTATTAATCTAAAAGTTAGTGGTAGAGAAAATGAATTTTTTGTCTCCATAGATTCTGAAATAACTACTCTAAGCAATGAAATGGAGCTATCAATAAAAAAAGCTCCATATAAGATTAAAATGATGCAATTAGAAAAAGAAAGTTTTCTTAAAACACTTAGAGACAAATTATTCTGGGGCAAAGATAAAAGGAACTAAACAATAAAAGTAATTGACAATAGTTTTATAATTAAGATTTTATAGAATATATGATTTCCAAAAACAAATTGAAATTTATACAATTCATATTAATAATAATTTTTAATTATCAATTCTCTTATAGTCAAATTTATGAGGTTGGAGGAATTTTTGGTGGAACCAATTTTATTGGGGATGTTGGGAATGCCCAATTTATCAATCCTAATGAATCTGGATTTGGCGGAATAATAAAATGGAATAGAAGCCCAAGACACTCATATAGACTGTCTTTTATCTCAACAACAATTACTGCTAATGATATGGATTCAAATGATCCAAGAAGAAAAGAGCGAGGATATCATTTTTCAAGCAATTTAAAAGAGATTTCCACCGGAATGGAGTTTAATTTTTTTGATTATAATTTGCATGAATATGATGTTTTTTTTACACCATATATCTATTCTGGAATAATCTATTCAAAATATGAGAATTTATTCTTTAATGGGGATAATCTCCAGAATAGCGGTAAATACGACTGGAGTTTTGGCATACCAATGGTATTAGGAATTAAATATAGAATCTTTGATCAATTTATTTTATCATTTGAAATAGGTGCCAGATACACTTTTTCTGATAAAATAGATGGAAGTCTTCCATATAATGATAATTTTAATTATACTTTTGGTAATGAAAATAATAATGATTGGTATATGTTCTCAGGATTTAATCTGACTTATACCTTTGGTAGACAACCCTGTTATTGTAATATACAATGAGCTTAAAGAATAAAATTTATATCGATAACATACCAAAACATATTGCCATAATAATGGATGGCAACGGTAGATGGGCAAAAAAAATAGGAAAAAATAGAAATGCTGGACATAAAGCAGGAAGTAAATCAGTAGAAAAGGTAGTAGAAGCATGTACTGAATTGGGAGTTGAAGCCCTTACACTATTTGCTTTCTCAACAGAAAATTGGAATAGGCCAAAAATTGAGATAAATCTTTTAATGAAATTACTGCTACTATCACTAAATAAAGAATTAGAAAATCTCAATAAAAACAATATCAGATTTAAAACTATTGGAGATTTAGATAGACTGCCGAAAAAAGTTCAATCATATCTTAAAAAGGTCAGTAAAGAAACTCAGAATAATACCAGAATGACTTTAACTCTTGCAATAAGCTATGGTGCCAGAGAAGAAATTATAAATGCTATTAAAACAATAGGTGATAAAGTTAAAAATAACTTAATTTCTTTAAAAAATATTGACGAATCGGTAATAAATCAGCATCTTTACACTCATTATTTACCAGATGTAGATTTATTAATAAGAACAAGTGGTGAAAAAAGAATTAGTAACTTTCTATTATGGCAAATTGCTTATGCTGAACTTTATTTTACAAAAAAGTTATGGCCAGACTTCTCTAAGGAAGATCTATATGAAGCAATTATAAATTATCAAAAAAGAGAACGTAGATTTGGGAAAACAAGTGAACAGGTTAATTAAATATAAAATGAGATTGAAAATCAAATTCTTTATTGTATTTCTTTTATCCGTATCATTTAATTTGAATATGTTTTCACAAGAGGCTAATACCTCTAATAAAAATATAATTGGAGAAATAACAGTTTCAGGTAATACTTCATTTAGTCCTATTACAATTATTACTTATTCTGGGCTTAGAGAAGGTGATGAAGTCTCTATTCCAGGAGAAAAGATAAGCACAGCAATAAAAAAATTATGGGAATCAAATCTGTTTAGTTCAGTTGAAATCTATAGAATTAAACAAATTGATAATGTTGTTGATCTGGAAATACAATTAATGGATTTACCTGAATTATCTAATCTTGAAATTAGTGGTGTTAAAAAGAGAAAAACTGAAGATATAATTAAAGAAAATAAGCTACAAATAGGAGTAAAAGTAACAGAAAATTTAATTACTACTACTAAGAATTACTTGGAAAATAAATATAAGAAAAGAGGTTATCTAAACGCAACTGTTAATATTGAGACTGAAGAAGTAATAGATTCTACAAATAAGAGTAAAGTAAAAATGTCATTAGACATTAATAAGGGTAATAAAATAAAAATTAAAGAAATTATTTTTGATGGAATTGATAATTTGAGTTCAAAAACTCTGCAAAAATCAATGAAGAATACAAAAAAATCAAAAATATTTAGATTTTGGAAAAGGTCAAAATACATTGGAGATGATTTTAAAGAAGATCTTGTTAGTCTAGTCGATAAATACAAAGAAAATGGATATAGAGATGCTAGAGTAACGTCTGATACTATTTTAACATTTGATGAAAGTTCCATCTCTTTAAAAATTAAATTACAAGAAGGTGAAAAATATACTTTTGGAAAAATTAATTATTTAGGTAATTCTGTGTATACTGATGAACAGCTCAATCAAATACTTAAAATTAAGCAGGGAGATACTTATAATGGAGTGGAACTTGAAAACAGAATTGCAGATAATTCTGACCCTGACTCTGATGATTTATCCAATTTATATCAGAATAGCGGATACTTATTCTCATCTGTTACCCCTGTTGAGGTAAGTGCTGATGGAAATATAATTGATCTTGAAATAAGAATTAATGAAGGAAAGCCTGCATACTTTAATAAAATATCTGTTGTTGGTAATGATAGAACTAATGATCATGTGATTTATAGAGAGATAAGGACAAGGCCTGGACAATTATATAGTAAATCAAATGTTATAAGAACCATTAGAGAACTTGGTCAACTTGGATTTTTTGATGCTCAATTAATTTCTCCTGATTTTAAAAATGTTAACCCAAATGATGGAACAGTTGATTTAGAGTATACTGTTGTTGAAAGAGGTTCAAGCCAAATTGAATTACAGGGAGGCTATGGTGGTGGTGGTTTTATAGGAACATTAGGGTTATCATTTAATAATTTTGCAGCTAAAGATCTATTTAATAAAGAAGCTTATAAGCCTGTTCCTATGGGTGATGGACAAAGGCTATCTCTAAGACTTCAAGCTAGTAGGTTTTATACGCAAAATAGTTTTATTTTTTCTGAACCATGGCTAGGTGGGAAAAAACCTGTTAATTTCTCTATTCAATTAACTCAAACAAAACAATTTTTATTTAATCCTGTTACATATAGAGCAGATAAATCAAAATCATTTAACATAAGCGGAATATCTATAGGATTAGCAAAAAGATTAAGTGTTCCTGATGATTATTTCCAACTTCAACATTATGTTGGTTTTCAATATTATGATTTAAATGATTACAATACAGGATTGTTCACATTTGGTAATGGATCATCTAATAATCTATCATATACTGTTGCTTTAAGTAGAAACAATACCTTTACTGATCCTATATATCCTACAGGAGGTTCAAGTTTTAGTATATCTGCTAAACTATCTTTCCCTTATTCAGCTGTTAATAATGTTGATTATTCTGCATTAAAAGATGAAAGAGATGACTTAATGGATGATCTAGTTACAGATCCTAGCAATACTACTGCATCAGATAGGATCGCTGAGATAGATCAAGAAAGATACAGATGGCTTGAATTTTATAAAATAAAATTTAAAGGTGAATGGTTTGCTGCATTAACTAAGAAATTAGTGTTACGTCCTGCATTTGAATTTGGTTTTCTTGGAGCCTATAATAATGATAGAGGGGTTATCCCATTTGAAAGATTTTTCCTGGGCGGAGATGGTTTGGGAATGTATAGTTTAGACGGAAGAGAGACTATTGCTCTTAGAGGTTATCCTAATCAGTCATTATCAAATCAAGATGGGGGTACAATATATAATAAATATTCATTAGAAATGAGATACCCAATAAGTCTAGGAGAACAAGCAAAAATATTTGCTCTTGCATTTATTGAAGGAGGTAATTCATATAATAGCTTCCGAGATTTTGATCCATTTTTAATTAAACGTTCTGCTGGATTAGGCGTTAGGCTATTTATGCCAGCCTTTGGATTGCTTGGAATAGATTTTGGTCATGGATTTGACCCTGTGCCTGGACAAAATACCAAGCATGGGTGGGAAACGCATTTTATAATTGGGCAATCATTCTAATATTAAATAATCCAATGCTAAAATATATTCTTATATAATTCGTTTAATAAATGATAAAATATAAAATGAAAAAGATTTTAATCATATTTAGTGTATTTCTTATCTCAAGCTATTCATTTAGTCAAAGAGGGGTAAGAATTGGATATGTTGATACTGAATATATACTGCAAAATCTATCTGAATATGAACAAACTAGAGATCAATTAGAAGAAAGAGCAGATGAATGGAAGAGTGAGATAGAAACAAGATTCTCTGAATTAGAAAACAAAAAAGAAGCCCTTAATGCTGAAAGGTTATTACTTACAGAAGAACTAGTTCAAGAAAAAGAAGAAGAAATAGAAATTGAAAAAAATGAAATATTAGATTATCAACAAAAGAGATTTGGTCCAAGAGGAGATCTAATTATTCAAAGAAAACAGCTAATACAGCCAATTCAAGATCAAATATTCATAGCAATAAAGGAAATTGCAAAATCTAGAAAATATGATTTCATATTTGATAAATCAGCAGATATTGTAATGTTATATTCGGATAGGAAATTTGATATTAGTGATCAAATATTAAGAATAATTACTAGAACAAATAACAGAAAACAGTTAGACTCTAGAAGAGATAAAAGAGAGGCTGAGGAAGAAGATAAAACTATAGTTAGCGCTGTAGTAAACGATGATCTTGACGAATATGCTGAAGAGATAGAAGACAAAACAGCTACTGAAAAACCTAAGAAAGTTTTAACAGCAAAAGAATTAAGAGAAAAAATGCTAGAAGAAAGAAAACAAAAAATTCTTGCTTCAAGAAAAGTAAAAGATAGTACCTTTATAAATAATAATAACTGAAACAAATAAACAAATGAGAAAAATTAAGATTTTATTGTTGATATTATGTGTTACGTTAAGTTTTGCAGTGCATTCGCAAAGCAAGGTTGCACATATTAATAGCACTGAATTAGTATCATCTATGCCAGAAATGAATGAGGCAAAAACAGAGCTTGAAAAACTTGCTAAGACATATGAAAATGATATCCAAACTATGGCTGCAGAACTTCAAAGCAAGGTAAAACAGTATGATACTGAAGCATCTACCCAGACAGATGAAGAAAATGCTAGAAGATTACAAGAAGTCCAAGGAATGGAGCAAAGTATTCGTCAATACCAAAGTCAAGCTCAACAAGAATTACAAAAAAAGGAATTTGACTTATTAAAACCAATTACAGAAAAAGCTCAAGCGGCAATAGTTAAAGTTGCAAAAGCACAAGGGTTTGCATATGTATTGGATTCAACTCAAGGTCAAGGTGTAATCCTTGCTGATGGAAAAGACCTGCTTGAAGATGTTAAAATAGAGTTAGGGTTTTAATAAGCATTTGTTAGTGTAATATAAAAGCTGTCTTAAAGACAGCTTTTTTTATTTAAAAAAATGAATAAACAACCTATAGGCATTTTTGATTCTGGAATTGGCGGTCTATCTATTTTAGAAGAGATAAATAGAATATTGCCAAATGAAAATATTATTTACTTAGCAGACAATAAAAACTGTCCGTATGGTAATAAAGATAGTTCTGATATAGTAAAATTAAGCCTAAAAAACACTTCTTTACTAATTCAAATGAATTGTAAAATAATTGTCATAGCATGTAATACTGCAACTACAAATGCCATAAATGAAATTAGAAATTCATTTTCAATTCCAGTTATAGGAATAGAGCCTGCAATCAAGCCTGCTATATTTAATACCAAAACAAATAAAATAGGTGTTTTAGCTACTGAAAAAACTCTTACAAGTAGTCTTTTTAATAAAACCTCAAATAAATTTTCTAAACAAGTAGAAATATATGAGCAAATAGGGTATGGACTAGTTGATTTAATTGAAAAGGGCAAAATAAAAGAAAGTCATGATCTATTAGAATCTCATATAGAGCCAATGCTAAAATCAAATATTGATCAATTGGTTCTAGGATGCACTCATTATCATTTTCTTATTCCTATAATAAAAAAAATACTTCCAAAAAACATAAATATTCAAGACCCTAATGAAGCTATTGCAAGGCAAACAAAAAAAATATTAACTATAAATAATATTCAAAACTCGTTAGAAAATAAATACAAAAATGTAATATATGTAAATGGGAAGACTGAAATAATTAAAAATATAGTAAAATTAAATGGAGAAGTAAATAGTCTAGATTTTTAAATTATTTTATCCATGGACATTCACAATCATATCTTTCTTTTCTACACCCAAAATTAAATCCTAAAGTAAGTTGGTGGTACCCACCATTATCAAATACTATTGAATTTGATTGATATGTATAATTGTATGCAAAAACAAAGCTATTATATTCTAATCCTAATATAGGAGTTATATATTGTAATTTCTGGGCTTTAATTTGATTGTCATTATTTAAATATTCTGCGCCATCAAAACTTCTTCTATATGATATCCCAGCCCAAATTCTACCAAAATCTGTTTCTCTATATACTTTAAAATTTGTATCTAAAAAGGTTTCTTGAGTAGCATCTTTATAGGCAAACATAATTGATGGTTCAAAGTTCCAATCTCCTGAGCTACTATTAAATAAGTATCCTGTAGAGAACAGATAAGTCCTTAAATTATTATAACTCAACCCTTGTTCATTAAAATTAATTCCATCATTATTAAGTAAATTTTTAATAGAAGCATGGGCATAAAATTCTAAGTATTGGTAAGAGAATCCAAAATCAATGTTGAAATCTGTTGCGCTTTGTTCAATACCTGCAATAATAGGGTCAAAACCTCCTGCTAAAAAGGATGTTTCATCAAGTTTATATTGTATCATTCCTGCACTTATTCCAAATGATAGCATATCTAAGTCTAGTTCGCTTCTAGAAAATAAAATATGGTGAGCATAAGTCAAATATGCTCCAGATTGAGAATGATAACCATTCATATCATTAAAAACAATTGCTCCAATAGCAGACCTAGAATCTCCGATTCTAGTATTCACACTAAGTGTTTGTAATTCGGGAGCTTTTTCATGATCAAACCATTGTTTTCTTCCTGTCATTCTAACCTTTCCACAATTTGATACTCCAGCCATAGATGGGTATAAAAGGTAGTAATTATCAGTTAAATAATCTGAGTATATAGGTAATCCTTCCTGAGCATTAGCAGAAAAAATAGTGCAAAAAAATAAACTGATATAAAGAATGTTTCTTTTAAAGTGCATAAACCTAGGAATTTCAATCGATCAAATATATAAATTTTATAAGACATTATCATATGTAATTGATTTTAAGTATACAGTGTATTTTATTACTTTTGTGAAAAATTATATATGGAGAAGTATAAAGTTTCTATCTGTAGAACTAAAAATAAGTTCATACTTAAATTTGAGATAAATCATTTTATTACAAATCATGAAAACTATGAATTTAATAATATTGATGAAACTTCAAATTCTCAATTAGCAAAAGAACTATTCTATCTCCCATTTGTAAAAAAAATATATATAGCTTCTAATTTTATTGCGATTGAAAGATTTAATATTGTAGAATGGGAAGATGTACAAGATGGAGTTTCTGAAAAAATTGAAAGCTATCTAAATCAAGGAAATATTGTTATAGCAAAAGATAATCATAAGAAAAGCCCTATTAGTATTTATGCAGAAAGCACTCCAAACCCAGCAGTTCTAAAATTTGTAGCAAATAAAAAGCTAGTAGATTTCCAGATAGAGTTTAACTCTATCGATGAGTGTGAAAAATGTCCTTTAGCATTAGAACTCTTTAAATTTCCGTTTGTTAAAGGGGTGTTTATTGATGAAAATTTTATTTCTATAACAAAATATGAGATATCATCCTGGGATGAAATCACATTGAAAATAAGAAAATTTATAAAGGAATACCTTGAAGGTGATAATGAAATATTATCAGATGGCTATCAAAAAACAGATGCTATTAAAGAAGAAAGCTTAGATGAAACATCAAAAGAAATAATTACTATTCTTGATGAATATATAAAGCCTGCTGTTGCTTCTGATGGGGGGAACATTATGTTTAAATCATACAATAAAACCACGAAAACAGTAAGCGTGATTCTTCAAGGAGCTTGTAGCGGATGTCCTTCTTCAACTGTAACCCTAAAAAATGGAATTGAAAATATGTTAAAGCAAATGTTAAAAGGTAAAGTTGAAGTTGTTCAGGCAATTAATGAATAACAATTTCATTTTGTACTTTTGATTATATGAAAAAAGTAATTTTCTTTTTTTTGTTATTAATAATCATTATCAACTCTTGTAATGAAAAAGATTCTAACATGAGCAACAATTTAATTAACGAGACAAGTCCTTATCTACTACAGCATGCATATAACCCAGTAAACTGGAATCCATGGAATAAAAAATATTTGGAACAGGCTAAAAAAGAAAATAAATTGGTAATTATAAGTATAGGGTATTCTTCCTGTCATTGGTGTCATGTAATGGAAAGAGAAAGTTTTGAGGATTCATTAGCTGCTAGTTTAATGAATGAAAAATTTATTTCAATTAAAGTTGATAGGGAAGAAAGGCCTGATGTTGATCAGGTTTACATGAATGCTGTTCAATTAATGACTGGAAGTGGTGGATGGCCATTGAATGTTGTTGCTCTTCCTGATGGTAGGCCAATATGGGGTGGAACATATTTTTCAAAAGATCAATGGATTAATGCTTTAACACAAATTTCTAATATATATACAAAAGAACCTGAAAGGTTTATTAACTATGCCAATACATTAGAAAAAGGCATTAAGTCTTTAGATGTAATTAATACAGATGAAAATAAAGCAGAAATTGGCTTTGAAGAATTAGAAAAATATATTGAAAATATAGCAAGTAAAATAGATAAAAATCATGGAGGATTCTCTGGAGCTCCCAAATTTATGATGCCCAATAATATCCATTTATTACTTAGAACTGGACATCAAAATAATGACAAAGCAATTTTAGATTTAGTTAATCTAACTCTTGAAAAAATGGCTTATGGTGGTGTTTATGATCAAATTGGAGGGGGTTTNTCAAGATATTCTACTGATGAAAAATGGCATATACCCCATTTTGAAAAAATGCTATACGATAATGCGCAATTAATTAGNCTTTATTCAGATGCGNNCCTTATTACAAAAAATGANTCATATAAAAATGTAGTATATGANACTATAAATTTTGTATTACAAGAATTGACAGATTCTAATGGAGGATTTTATTCTTCTATTGATGCTGATAGTAAATCATTAGANGGAGAAGAAAAAGAAGGCGCATATTACATATGGANNGANAGTGAGTTGANAAGTCTNCTTAAAGATGAATTTAAATTATTTGCAGANTATTACAATATTAATAAATATGGTTACTGGGAAGATGAAAATTATGTCCTAATAAAAAATCGATCTGATGTAGAGTTTTCAAAAGAATTTAATGTTTCTAAAGAAGANATAATCAAAAAGAAAAATGTATGGAAGAATATATTGATAAGGGCAAGGAGTAAAAGAGCAAGGCCTAATATTGATGATAAAATACTGGCATCATGGAGTGGTTTAATGATTAATGGATTAGTTGATGCCTATAGTGTATTTGAAGAANAGAAATTTNTTAACGCTGCAAATTCATGTGCTGAGTTCATATTAGAAAATATGATAAAAAGTGATGGGGGGCTATATCATAGTCATAAAGATGGNACTAGCAAAATTAATGGATATTTAGAGGACTATTCAGCAGTAATACAGGCTTTCCTAAATCTATATGAAAATACTTTAAATGAAAAATGGNTAAATACAGCNGATGNTTTAATGAAATATACATATGANAATTTCTATAACACTGAGACTAATATGTTTTTCTTCACATCAAAATTAGATGATAAGCTAATNTCAAGAACTGTTGAATTTAGAGATAATGTAATTCCATCTAGTAATTCAATAATGGCAAATAACCTATTTAAGCTATCTCATTATTATGATAGTTCNAAATATTTAAATACCTCATTATCAATGGTAAAAAATATCTCAGATCAAATTGAAGTATATCCAAATGGATTTTCAAATTGGATGAATTTAATNNTAAATTTAAATAAGAATTTTTATGAAATTGCCATTGTNGGAGATAATGCAATTNAAAAAATNAATGAATTAAATAAAAATTATCTNCCAAACAAAATTGTTGTAGGATCCTTTGGAGANAATTCNCTTCCATTACTTAAGAACAGATATATTGAAGGCGAAACTATGATATATGTTTGTGTAAAGAAGGCTTGTAAAATGCCNGTAAAAACAATTAAAGAAGCTCTAAAGCTTATTGATTAGAATTCCATTTAGTTCCTATAAAATCCTTTAAGTAAAAAGGCTCAAAATTATTTAAATCCTCAAACCTATTGCTTTTNAATTTATTNAATGACAATAANCCCATTTGTTTAGCAGAAGGAAAATNATTATCAATAAATTTNGCATTTTTATTAGTGATTATTTTCTTTAGTTTTTCATTTGCATTACCAATAAAATATACATCATTTTCTTCAAGATATTCTTCAAAGGANTTTTCATTTATTATTTCTGCTCTTGTNTCTCTAATCATTTTATTATCTATATCAAAAACTGCAGAATANACNTCCATTCTTCTAGCATCTAAACATGGNATTACNGTTCCTTTATTTNATANNTTTTGGGATAGTATTTTTAATGTTTCAATAGAAATTAATGGAATATCTAAAGCAAAACANAGGCCCTTAGCTGAAGCAACCCCTATCCTTAATCCTGTATANGAACCAGGCCCTTTACTAACTGAAATTGCTGACAAATCTTTTGGAGATATTTTTGATTTCTTTAAAATTGAATCAATAAAAACNTGTAATGATTTTGAGTGAGAATAATCCCCAGTATTTANTTCAGCNAATTCTATTAAATTTAAATCATTAAAAATTGCAACAGAACAATTGGTTGTTGACGTTTCTATATTTAATATATAAGCCAATTAATTTATTATTTTTCCNGTATAGTAATCTAAAACTTTTGTTTTAAAAATAAANTCAAACTTTGAATTAATAAGAGATGANTTGGCATTTAATAATCTAATTCTAGCCTGCTCCAAATCAAATGAATTTAATGCCCCTAAATCATAACGCTCTCTTGAATTTTCAAAAGCTAGTTGCTGTGCTTGTACAGATTTCTGAGATGCTTGATAAGACTTTAATGCTGCTTTAGCATCTGTANANGCGCGTTGNATNCTTGACTCTAAATTTAATTTTGCCTGTTCTAAAGCTAAATTNCTAGAGTTTTCTAAAATTTTTGATTTATTTACTCCAGCTCTTGTNTGATTCCTGCTAAATATTGGAATAGAAATATTCATNTTAACTGAATGTCCTTTATTNTCNTCAATCTGATCCATAAATGGATCATCTTCAGTTAAATTTGAAAAATTTGCTGCGGCATTAAANCCATATCCAAGTTGNATACTAGGNAAATANGCACTTTTAGAAATCTTAGTGTTTAATTTTGCTATCTCTATATCTCTTTCTGCAACCTTTATTTCATTTCTNTTTTCTAATGCATAGTTAAGAATTGNTCTAATATCCTTATACATAATATTCTCTGATGGTATATCAACTTCAATTACTGCTACATCAAAGCCTTCATAAGGAATTTGAAGTAATTGAGATAAATTCAATAATGCCAATTCATGATTATTTTTAGCTATTGTCAAATTCTGACTATCTAAACTTAGCGTAGCTTGTGCATCAATTAATATAGAAGAAGGCTGTGCGCCAGATTCAACNAATGCAGATGCCTGCTTAACCTGTAAAACGGAAAATTCATACTGAGATATAGCTAGGTCTAAATTTTCTTTATTAAATAAAACATTCAAATAAACATTAGCAACATTCAAAGAAATATCATCTCTTAGTTTCCCGAGTTCATATTTGTTTTTTTCTAAAGTTAATTTNCTTTGATTCAATAAATTAATATTTCTAAAACCATTAAATATNGTTTGAGAAAGNCCTATGCCTAAGCTTGATGAATAAAATTCTCTATCNGCAAATTCTCCTGGNTATAATTCAANCTTTCCTATGCTCATAGAACTTGAAATATTAGANCTTACNCCAGGCATAAAATTTCCCTTTGCACTAATTATATCTTGCTNATTAGATANAATACTATTTCTAGCTTGAAGAACTGAAATATTNTTTTCTAAAGCATAAATAACNCATTCTTCAAGTGTCCAAACTTTTTCCTGACTAAAAATCGATTGTCCTATTATTAGAATAGTTATAACTAAAATTTTACTTTTCATAAATATCAATTTTAAAAATTAAATTAATCTGTCATATCNTCTGCNGTCTCATCTTGACTTCTGTCATCTTCATCTTCATTAGTCTCATCTGTAACTATATTCCACACCTTTATTTTATCATTTTTAGTAACTCCATCTAATATTTCTACATTAATACCNTCAGAAATNNCAATCTTAACATTGNTTTTTTTATAGGNTCCATCTTCCTNTTGAATTTCAACAAATGGTTTGTCTGTTATTCTATTAAATTGTAATAAAGACTCCTTAATACATAAAATATTTTCTTTNTTTCCTGTTTCCATAATTGCATTAGCACTATATCCAGCTCTTACATTTATATTTTGTGGAATATTTACATTAGCCTTTATTTTGAATTGTACTGCTCCTGCTTGTTCAATCCCTTTTGGAGCTACAAAAGTTAGTTTTGCTTTAAATTCTTCTTCTTCTAAAGCNCCTAATACAACCTTTATTTCAGATCCTTCCTGAATTTTAGAAACCTCTGTCTCATCAACTTGTCCTTCAAAAATCATAATTGTCATATCAGCAACTGTAGCAATTGTTGTCCCTGCATTAAAATTATTACTNTCAATAACTTGATCCCCTTCTCTTACTGGAATTTCAAGAATAGTGCCTGCTATTTGTGCTAGAATATTTGTATTAGCAGCACTTCCTCCAGTTAGTGTCCCCTGCTTAATAATTTTGTAATCATTCTGAGCTTGGGTTAATGCTTCTTTAGATTGCTCCATNGAAAGNTNACTNTTTTCAAAATCNTGTTTTGAAATAACNCCCTTNTCAAATAATTTTTTNCTTCTNTCAAATAAAGTTTTTGAATTATTNTAAGATAATCTNGCAGAATTAATTCTACTATTAGCACTAATAACTGCTTGCTCATTAGGAACNACTCTAACCTTTGCAATTAAATCTCCCCTTTCAACTATNTCNCCNTCNTCAACTAATATTTGATCTATAATTCCNCTNACTTGAGGTTTTAANTCNATNTCATCNTCNGGNTTTAACTTNCCNGTNGCNACNACTTCNTTNACNATAGAAGTATAAAATGGANTTTCTGTTTCATANTCTATNATTTCNCTNGAATTNGCNNNNTTNAAATANNNTAANACANNNATTANNGANNNAANNATNNNTNCNATTACTAANTATTCTTAATNTTNNTTTCATATTAATTTNNTTTNATTTATTCTTCTCTTAATGCGTCTATTGGTTTNATAATTGTTGCNCTTGTTGCTGGAATNAATCCNATTAATGANCCAAAAANAACAAGTATNATNAANGNAACAAANACAATAAANATNGAAACTGANGCATTTACTAATACNGAATCTGGTCCNTGNCCNANNGNNNNGTCTANNGCCATTANTATNCNTCCACCNGAAATTATNCCAANNATTCCNGCAATANNAGTTAANANAACTGNTTCTAATACAATTTGTCTTNTNATNTCAAANGGNGTTGCNCCAATTGCTCTTCTAATNCCTATTTCTTTTGTTCTNTCCTTNACNGTAATNAATANNATATTNCCAATGGCAAAAACTCCTGCGATTAATGTTGCTATTCCCACAAACCAAGTAAGNAATTGCATTCCCAACAAAAATCCTTCAAATCTTTTGAACAATTCTCCAAGATTAAAACTTCCAAAAGCTCTATTATCATCAGGATGTACATAATTGAGGTTCTTTAATACAAGCTTGACATCNTTTTCAACCTTTAAAATATCATATCCTTCTTCTCCTGTCACCATTATCCATCCAATATTATCTCCNTGGTTGTAAACCTTCTGAAANGTAGTAAAAGGAATNTGAATCTGCCCTCCAAAATCAAAATCACCTTGCTTAAAAACCCCTACAACTTTATAATTAATATCGTCTATTTCAATATACTCGCCTATTGCATTTTCATCTTTTTCAAATANTTGTTCATAAGCATCAGTTGAAATAACAGCAACCTTCTTNTTTTGATCAATATCATTTTGATTAATAAANCTCCCATTTGTTAAGTTCTTTTTTTGAACCTTATCCAATAGTGGAAAATCNCCAATAACNCCAAANCCAGCATATAAAATACCTCTAACTACTTGNGTCTGTCTTTGATTTCGAGGTAGCAAAACTTTAATTCCTTGAACATTATTTTTAATCTTATCGAGATGAGAAAATTTTAATCTTGGAGCTCTTCCTTCTTGATATCCTTTAAAAGGTTTACTTGTAGATTGTCCCCAAATAAATACGCTATTAGTAGCATAATCACCAAATTGTACATTAAACTTATTTTCTATCCCTCTTGCTGATCCTAAAAGTGCTATTAAAAGTAAAATTCCCCACCAAACACCAACCATAGTGATAATGGTTCTAATTTTATTTTTTGTTAAGCTTTCTGAAAGCTCTTGCCATGTATCAAAATCAAATAAAAATCTAAACATAATTTATTCGTCTCTTAGTGCGTCAATTGGTTTTATTAANGAAGCTCTNTTAGCAGGCAGCCATGCTGCAAGAGTTCCAGCTATAACNAGTGTTATGGTTGCTAGAACAACTAATTGTGTACTTACTCCTGGATCTGTTATAAAATATTCTTTTAATNTNTCTTNCATTGNNTNTAGAATTANACTGCCAGCAATTAGTCCTAAAAACCCTGAAATTGAAGTAATTAAAATAGATTCAAAAGTTATTAAAAGTTTGATAGAGCTTGGTGGAGCCCCCAGAGCTTTACGAATGCCTATCTCTTTTGTTCTTTCTTTAACAATAAAAATCATAATATTACTAATCCCTACAATGCCTGCAATTAANGTTCCAAAGCCAATAATAAGNACTANAATAGAAAGCACACTATTAAATTGTGCTGTATTTTCTAATTCCTGAGCCTGATTTCTTATTCTAACNGCAGCTTGATCTTCAGGGGCAATAGTAAAAATCTGCTTAATTCTTCTTTTTAACTTATTGCTAAAGGCAATNGCTTGATCGCCAGTCATACTTGGATTAAATGTTAAATTTATTTGGTCAATATAATCATTGTTCCCATAAATTTGCTGCGCCGTAGTAATTGGCATATAAATAATTCTTTCCTCATTACTNTCTGATCCTTCAGCTTTGTCAACAAAAAGCCCAACTACTTTATATTTTATCTTACTAAGATCTATATATTTTCCAATAGGATCTTTNCCTTTAAATAANTCCTCCCATACTAATTTTCCAATAACAATATGTTTTTCCTTGTTTTTTAGATCAAGCTGATTTATATATCTTCCTCTTGTAATATCAGTTTTTTCTATNAATTGATGGTCAGGGTTTACTGCNCGTATTGTATAGGCGCTTTTTTCATCCTTATATGAAGCAGTAAGNTTTTTNTACACTCTACCAGANATAAACTCTATATCATTTTTATATTCTTTTTTTAGAGTNTCATATAGTTCATTNTCAAATTGTATTTTTCGGCCTGTCTGCATTCCTGCAACTGCCTTAGTTGTCCTTCCTGAGAAAATAAAAATTGAATTATTAGCGTCTCCTGCAAATGCAGTATTAAAAGAATTTTGCAATCCATTTGCAACTCCAAATAATATAGCAAAAAGCATTATAGCGAAGGCAACAGTAAATCCTGAAAGAAGNGTTCTTAATTTATTTTTATTAATACTCTGAAAAATTTCTCTAAAGAATCCAAAATCAATCATAACTTAACTCTAACTTGTTTAATTTTTTTATCTTCCATAATAACTCCATCCTTTAATCTAACNACCCTTTTACACATTTTAGAAATATCNGTCTCATGTGTAACNATAAGAAGGGTTTTGCCTTCATCATTAAGTTGTTGTAAAAATTGCATTATTTCAGCTGATGTAGTTGAATCTAAAGCACCTGTAGGTTCATCTGCTAATAAAAGTTTAGGCTGAGATGCTAGTGCTCTAGCAATAGCTACTCTTTGTTTTTGTCCTCCAGAAAGCTCGTTTGGAAGATGTGTTGCCCAATCCTTAAGTCCAACTTTTTCTAAATGAAAAAGNGCTTTTTCTTGTCTTTCTTTTCTACCTAACCCTTGATAATACAATGGAAGACCAACATTTTCCAATGCATTTTTAAAGTTTATTAAATTAAAAGATTGAAAAACAAAACCTAAAAATTTATTTCTATACTGAGCTGCCTTCTTTTCATTTAAATTTCTTATTTCTACTCCATCAAGAGTATATTCNCCTTTATCATGCTCNTCAAGNATTCCNATAATATTTAATAATGTAGATTTTCCAGAACCTGAAGATCCCATAATTGCCACCATCTCTCCTTCCTCAATATTTAAATCTATACCTTTTAAAACGTGCAGACTAGAGTCCCCCATTTTATAAGATTTGTGAAGATTTTTTATGCTTACCATTTAATAAAATTTTAGGTTAAAATTATTTTTACAAATATCTGTAAAGTTTATCAATATATTAATATTCAAAATATAAAGTTTTGTTAAGAAGGAAGCTTGAATAAATCTTCAATAGTACATTTAAGAGTTTTTGCAATTTTTAATGCAAGAACAGTTGAAGGAACATAAATTCCATTTTCAATAGCATTAATGCTTTTCCTTGAGACGTTTGCACTCTCCGAAAGATCTTGCTGAGTTAGCCCTGCAGATTTTCGAATTTCTTCAAGATTATTTAAAAGATTTTTATGATTTCTTCCCAAAACTATTTCTTTTCAAATTCATCAANAGCATTAGTTAGTTCTTCACTAGTGTTTGGATAAAGGTATCCTGCAATCAAAGTTCCTATACCTATTGCTCCTACCAAAGCTCCAACACCTTTTAATATACTTCCAAGTGCTATATAACCAAAGAAATAGAGGCCAACACCAACAAATATTGTTATGACTCCATTTCTACGATAATCTATTGGCTCTTCTTTTCTCTCATCAAAAATATGCAAAAGCTGCTCTAATTTATCTGGATCACCTATGTGTTTAGCAATCTCTAGCACAGTTTGTCTCTTATGTTTTGCATCATGATATAGCCAAAGAAATACAGCTATTGGAACGACCATTCCTGTTAGTATTCCTAATATTGGTATTAAATTTTCCATAATTATAATTTTTTGATTAATGTAACGTAAACTTAACATTTTTTTAATGATACGCAAAGGTTACATGTTGAAATTTTAAAAAAAATTATTTTTTGAATTTTTTATAGAGAATAAAACCCATAAGTGCTACAAGGATATAAGGAATAGCCATCAAATACATTATACCATCATTTAATCCAGCTGAAATACTTTGATCTTCTTGGCTTTCTAAAACTGCTCTACACATAGCGCATTGACTAAAAAGATCNGTCACATTAAAACAGAAAACTAATATTANAATTTTTAACTTATTCATACTAGTAATAAGGAGAAATCATTAAATAAACTATTACTCCTGTTACAGCTACATAAAGCCATAAAGGAAATGTAATTTTTGCAATTTTTTTATGNAATACAATGTCATTAGTAATTGCTCTTACATAAGTAATTAAAACAAAAGGAATTACGGCGATTGAAAGTAGTATATGGGAGATTAAAATGAAAAAATATACATATCTTATTGTGCCCTCGCCTCCATAAGGCGTAGGATCACTTGTCATATGATATGCAATATACATTACTAAAAAAAGCAGTGATAACCCAATACATATTCTCATTAAAAGTGCATGAAGCTTTCTCTTTTTTTTCTTTATTAATTGAACAGAAATAATTAATAGAATGGCTGTTAGCGCATTAATTGATGCATAGATAGGTGGTAAAAAACTAAGAGGTTCCACATTAGGAATTCTAACTGTAAATAGTATAGCAACAACTACAGGAACTAATATTGATACTGCAANAATTAATTTATTATAAACCCTTAATTTATTAGATCCCATTATTCATTAATTAATTTTAGTAAATCTTCTTGTAACATTGATATTTCCTCTTCCTCCCCATCAACATCATATATATCCTTAACCGCTATATATCCACGATAATAAATTTTNGGATTTCCTAATTCATCAATTCTGCATCTAATATAGCCATCCTTATCTACAAGAGCAAAATATCCAGAATGCTCAAAACCATCTACAAATTGATCTCCTGAAGCTGTATATAAATTAAATCCATTATTAGCTAGATTATATATATCATCCTTATTACCAGTTAACAAATGCCAAGACTCATTGGTTATCCCATACTCCCTTTCATAATCTTTTAATATTTCTATTGTATCATATTCTGGATTAATGGAAAATGAAGCAATTCCAAAATTTTTATAATTTTTTAAATTGTTTTGAAGATGCACAAGATTATTATTCATTATTGGACAAATCGTTGTGCATGTAGTAAAGAAAAATTCAACGATNTATGCCTTGCCATAATAATCACTGTTAGTTATTCTATTTCCATTTTGATTTATAAAGTTAAAAGCAGGTACTTTCTTTTTCTCTCCATTGATTTCTAAAAATGGCAAAGGCTCTGAATCAGTAATTAAATTGTCTATTTTGGCACTTCTACTACCACTCCTTACAATATCATCGTTCTGAATTCTGTCAACAATTTTTGGAATAAAAATAATCCCAAAAATTAAAATGATAAATGAAACGCCAATATATGAGTTATTTCTAGTTTTCAATACTTTCTAAATTTTTTATTCTTCTATTGTTTGAGTCAAACTTACCCTTTCTTTTTTGTCTATATTCGGTAAATAAAATTCTCATATCATCGCTCATTTTATTTTTAATTTCAGAAATCTTTATAGAGTTATATGAATACAGCCCATGTAGCTCTTTTCCTTTATCTACTTGTGTTTCAGTTCTATCATCAATCCTTCCTCTTTGGTTATTTAATTTATCTATTATAAAAACTTGATTAGTAACAAGAGAAGTGTCTAATTCAACTTCTTTTATTAAAGAGTTATATAATTTTTGAATCTGCTCAGGTNCTNCTGTAGCAAAGTACCAATACTTTAGTTCATCTGATTTTTGAATTTCTTTTTTTACTTCTTCTAATACTAGTTCAGTTCCTGAAGTTGATATAGTTAATATTTGAAATTTCTTAAATCCTCTAAANTTATCGTACACCAGTTCTTTTAGGTTTAATACAGATGTAATATTACTCATAGGATCATTTCCTAAAAATGAAAGTACAGTTATATTATCTCTAAATAAGCTTTTACGATCGTTAATAAAAGTAAAATCTTCAATATCATTTACATTGGTTTTTACTATATCAAGAGGATTATAATTATGTGTAGATGGGTACAAAAAAAGTAGAAAAATAACAGGAAGCAAAAAGAGCACTCCTAGATAAAACCATTTTCTAAAAAATTCCTTTCTCACTAAAATTGAAAATGTAAAAAATTAAAAATCTCGTTTTATATAATCAATAGAGTATATATCAAAAATATATCCCGCCTCTTGAATTAAAATCCAAGCTAAATAACAAACAAGAAAATTAAAAGTCCAAACTACTACTCTTCTAAGTANTTTAGGTTCATCTCTCATATGCATAAAATCCCAGGTAATATAATATGCTTTTACAATGGTAAGCGTTATGAAAATCCAATTTAGAATTTTCATGTTTAAAAAATATGTCATCAAAACATCTGGCTTATATATACCAAGTGCAACTTCAATAGCTGTAACAATTGAAAGCAATAATAGTACGCCCCAAATCTTATGAGTTATAGTCTTAAATCTAATTAATCCTCTAAAAATTGTTAAATCATGTTCTTGATGCGCCATTTATATATTTATTAAACAAGATAAAAGAATGTAAATACAAATACCCAAACTAAATCTACAAAGTGCCAATACAGTCCTACTTTTTCTACCATTTCATAATGTCCTCTTCTTTCATAAGTTCCTAGAATAACATTAAAAAATATAATTAAGTTTAGTACTACTCCAGAAAAAACATGAAAACCATGAAATCCTGTAATAAAAAAGAAAAAGTCTGCGAATAAAGGAACTCCATATTCATTTTCATATAAATTAGCTCCCGTAACAATTGATTGTCCGTGGGCTCTTAAAATATTTAAAGATTCGTCTCTGGATAAAATAGTCTTTTCCCCATTTTCATCTAATATCTGNGTTCTTANCAAAATATTNGGAGAAGCTTCTACTCCTTCTATTACTTCGCTAATAGAATATTCAGGCAAAGTTCCTTCATCATAAAACCAAAGACCATTGGTTTCTTCGTGCTGAACTCTATCAGTATGATGTTTATGAGCAAAATCATGTAAAGCAATTCTATGATGTGAATGTGAGTCAACAAATTGTAAGATATTTCCACCTTTAGTTTTCACCGCTCCATAGTCCCCCTTTATAAAAGTAGCCCATTCCCAAGCTTGCGACCCAACAAATATTCCACCACCTATAATTGTAAGAAACATATAAAAAGCAACCTTAGACTGTTTCATTTGATGACCAGCATCAACTGCTAATACCATTGTNACAGATGACATAATTAAAACAAAGGTCATAAATGCAACGTATATCATTGGTAACTCCTGTCCGTGTAAAAAAGGAACGTGAGTGAACACTTCATCTGCTATTGGCCAAGAATCTAAAAACTTAAACCTTGCAAAAGCNTAGGCTACAATGAATCCAGAAAATGTTAATCCATCTGAAACTAGGAAAAACCACATCATTAACTTCCCATAAGAAGCTTTCATTGGTTTATTTCCGCCACCCCATGTATTGTTGCTTGATGAAACACTAACTGAAGAACTCATATATCATATCATTTTAAGCGTGACAAAAATAACTATTTTATCTGAAGAAAACTAAAAATAAAAACAAGTAAATCCACAAAATATCTATGAAATGCCAAAAAATTGATGCTAACTCAAAACCTAGAAAATTATTTTTTGAATATTTTCTTTTTGAATTGCTAATTATTACAAATAAAAGCACTAGGATACCTGCCAATACATGGACAAGATGAACAAAAGCAATTAAGAAAATAAATGATGTGGTTATAGTGCTCGTNGGCCCTGTAAAATGATAACCATTTTCAATAATTTCATTAAATCCTATAAACTGACTAATGGCAAAAGATACCCCTAGGAATAATGTAATACATAAATAGGTAGTAGTAACTCTAAAATTATTTTTTAATAATTCACGTCGAGCTAAAATTAAAGTTAAACTGCTAATTATAATTAATGCTAAACTAAAAGTAAAAGCTGAAGGTAGATCAAAATTTAATATCCAGTCCTCACGAGATTTACTAACAATAAAAGCGCTTGTTAAGCCAGCAAAAGTCATAAATAAAGAAGCAATACCTAACCAAAGCATCATTTTTAAAGCACGTGCATTGTTTTCTTTTATATTTCCGTTATTATCCATTTATCTTAAAATTTTATCAAACAATAAAACAATCTGCATCAAAGTTAAATAAGACACGCTTACTAACATTAATTTCTTGGCATTTAAATCTGTACTATCATTAAACAGTTTAACTGCATAATAAATTAAGACTAATCCAATAAGTAAAACAAGCAATAATCCATAAATACTCAAAGACAAATCTCCTGTAAGATTAAATGCTGGTATTATTGACATGAGCACTGCCCATATAGAATAAAATAATATTTGTGAAGTAGTAGANNTATCCTTTTTTCCTGTTGGAAGCATCTTAAATCCAGCATTTTCATAATCCTTATTTTGCATCCATCCAATAGACCAAAAATGTGGAAATTGCCAAAAAAATTGCATTAAAAATAGCATAATTGCCTCAATACCNATTTCGCCGGTTGCAGCGACCCATCCTAGCATGAAAGGCAAAGCTCCAGGAATTGCCCCAACAAAAACTGATAAGGGTGTAATTAACTTTAGTGGGGTATATACAGAGGTATATAAAAAAATAGATACTGCAGCAAGTAATGCAACCTTTGAGTTAATCATATATAACATGAATAATCCAATAATAGTTAATAATACTGCTAAAACTAAAGCTGTATTTACAGAAATTTTATTTGTTGGAAGTGGTCTATTTTTAGTTCTTACCATCAATGCATCTAAATCCTTTTCAATAATCTGATTATAAATATTTGAAGCTGCGACAATAAAGAAGCCTCCAAACATTAATAGCAATAAAACTTTAACATCAAATTCTTTGTAGCCTAACATGTAGCTAATAAATGAAGAGAAAACTACACTTAGTGAAAGTCTAAATTTTGTTAAATCATATAGAGATTTTATGCTAAGCATTACTGATTATAAAAATAAAAAATTTGAAATTCAAATATAAGTCTAATATCTAATTAGACAAACTTAAATAAGATTAAAGTAGCTGATTTTTTTAATCCTGAACTTGGAAAATAATTGGCAATGAATAAGGGACAATTACCGCCTTTCCTCTTTGTTTTCCTGGCTTCATTTTTGGCAACAGATTAATAACTCTTTGTGCTTCTTTTTCTAACCTTGGATGAGGTGCTCTAGCCCTAACACCAGTAACACTTCCAGTTCTGTCAATCTTAAAAATAACACTAATTCTTTGTCTTCCGCTTAATCCTAAATCTCCAGCTAATTCAGTGTTGAATTTTCTTTGGACAAACTTAGCAATCTTATCAGACATACATTTTCTTTTAGATGCATTATTTCCTTTATCACATCCAGGGAAAATTGGTACATTTTCGATTACAGCAAAAGGAACTTCAACATCTTCAAATTCTTCTACCTCAATATCTTCAATATCTATTTCTTCTTCTTGATCCGTTTCAGTAGATTCAATAACAGTTTCCTCAACTTCCTCTTCATCCTCAACTATTTCAATAACCTCAGGAGCTGGTGGTGGTGGTGGTGGTGGTGGTGGTGGAACTATTTGTTCAGTAACAGGAACTTCTTCCTCATCTAATAAATCCATATTAACCTTACCTAAATCTAAATCAGATTTATCATACACCTTATAGTTTATAGCTCCATAAGATAAGAATACCATAAGTGCCAGTCCAATAGCAAAATATAATGAGCTATTTCTCCCTATGTCTGCATTTGGATTTTTTTTAATCTGCATTTTTGAATAGTTGAAAAGTAAAATAACCAATTATTTAAATAAAAAACAAGAGATTATGATTTTTTAACGTTGTTTTTTAAAAACAAAAAACTACAGGCAATTAATGATCCTATACTGTTAGACAAAATATCTTCCAATTCAAAATTTCTATAAGATGTTAAATTTCCTTGAAATAATTCCATTAATATCCCATAGAATATTGAAAATAAAAATACGTAGAAAAGTGTTCCCTTTTTAAATAATCCTCTTAATGGAACAAACCATAGTATACAGAAAATAAAATAAATGCCTGCATGAATAATTTTATCTAAATGTGTAATATTTGTCTCTGATTCAATTTTTATAAGTGAAACAAATATTATAAGAATTGAATAAGAAAGTGCAAGAAATAAATTTGTTTTAATCTTCACCAATAAGTTGTTTGTAATCTTCAGCTGAGAGTAAATTATCTAACTCCTGATGATCTTTAACTTCTATCTTAACCATCCATCCATTGCCATAAGGATCGCTATTTACTTCTTCAGGAGCACTATCTAAAGATTCATTGAATTCAATAATTTTTCCACTCATTGGAATAAATAAATCTGAAACTGTCTTAACAGCTTCAACTGTGCCAAATACATCATCAGCATTTAATGATTCTCCTAGTGTTTCTACTTCAATGTATACAATATCTCCTAATTCTCTTTGGGCAAAATCAGTAATGCCAACTGTGGCAATATTTCCTTCGATAGATACCCATTCATGATCTTTAGTGTATTTTAAGTTTAAAGGTGTTTCCATATTAATTTCATTTAGTTTCCAAAGTTATATCTCATAGTAAATCCTGATCTAATAGTAGTTTGTGGAAATGCTGTAGAAATTGCATAATCTGAGAAAGAATAATCAAAATAAAAAATCCCAGTTAAATTTTTACTAAATGCATAGTCCGCAGAATATTTAAAATTTAAAATTGTTTGACCAGAGGTTACTTGATTGTTATCGAGGTCCAAATATCTAACAATAGTTTTATTATTCCTAATAGAAAAATCTGCTTTCATTATTAAATCACTTTTTATTAATTGTCTTGCTCCTGCCAATCTAGATCTAATTTGAAGATCCTTAATTCTATAGCCTAAGCCTATAATATATTCATTCCCTTGAATCTCAGTTAATAAATTATTATCAAAACTTAATGAAAGCAATCTGTCTTTTCGAATCTCTGCTAAAATTTTTAATGAATTTTTCATTTCCATATCTAATTTAAATAGTGGGCTAAATTGCTCCATCAAATTAATATTACTATAAAGAAATTCATTTTTATAATTGCTAGATTGATCTAATACATCAGGGTCCTGAGATGTAAAGTCTAACTCTGGGTTCCCTGGCTGATAATCTAAATTAGACCTAAACTGATTGATTGTATATGTTGAATTATATCCGTGTGTTATAGAAAATCTCTTAAAATTCTTTTTAAACCACTTTAGTCTCATAAAGCCTGTATACCTTAATGTCCAGTTTGGAATAGGCACATCCCTAAATGCTCCTAAACTAACGTTATTTGGATCAGCTCCAGAGTATGCTGAAAGAAAAGCAGGTAATAAAACCGATTGGTTAGTTTTTCCATATCCTAAAGGAAAGCCAGTTAGATCTCCATCTTCAAAATTATTCGGATTAGTAAAATCGATTCCTGCATTTATAGCTAAACGTCTTGCTATAATTAATCTATTGTTTCTAAAAGTATCAAATGTTTCAGAACTATTTTCATCACTAGCTGAAAATGCAGTTTTTATAAGCATAGTAGAAATATTAAAATTTCCTAAAGTATTTGTAATAAGTGAATTATAGTCATCACTGATTCCATTATTGTCAAAATCTATTGTATTAAAATTCTCGGTAAAATTTCTTGAATAAGTTCTACCTCCAGTTAAATCGATTTTTAAATCTTTTACTGGCACTACATTTGCTGAAAAAGTTAAATTCTTATTAGTTACCTCTGAATATTGTTGGTTAAATTCTGGGAATACAGTTAACCATCCATTTCTAGCTGCTAAATATCTAATGTCACGTTGACTTCCAAATGTATAGCCAAATGTAGGTTTAAATGATCCTATAAAATCAGGTGTTTGTAAATATCCGGGTAGAAAAGTTCCATTATTTTCTGAATAATTAAATTGAATTCTTTTAACTGCTGTTACTAGTTCAATTAATGACTTAACAAAAGGTGTTGTTTTTTTCTTCTTTTTATTAGTTGAAGTATTTTGATTTGCAAAACCAGGCCCAGATTTAGCACTAGAATTATTCTTTGTTAGGCCAATATATTTGTAGAATTTAGACATATCAAATGTTCCATTAAAATTATGAGTATTTGCATTTGAAATAGTATTACCTAAATCGTAAACCTGTCCATTAAGTGTAATATTTCCAAATAGATCAGAGCCTTTTTGCCATTGAAAATCTCCTGTATATGAATACATTGCTCTAATAAAACTAAAAGTCGGGATCTTGTCGATTGGTAATTGATAATTAACGGCAAGTTGCTGTGTTTGTCTATTTGGATCTCCTATATCAAAGAATCTATTCCATACATCCAAACTAGGATCCTGACTTCCATTAATTATGTCATCAAGGAAATAATTTCTAACAATATTGTTGTTAGCTGCTGAATAATTAAGATTTAATCCATCTGAAATCGGATATGAAAAACTATATTGGAAATCAAATGTGTAATTTCTTCTGAATAACTCTTGCATTTCAAGATTTCCTTCCGCCAAATCAATATCTCTAAATTTCTGTTTATTAAACTGCCTAATAAAGTCCGTATTTATTGATAAATTAGATGGCAGAAGATTTAAATTAAAATCCTTCAAAATTTTAAAATACTTTCCAGTAAACAATGAATCATTATTTTTAAATGGCTCTAATTTTGGGGAATTAAAATTAAAATTATAGCTAGCTCCTGCTCTAATATTTTGATCTAGCATACTTTCAATTTCGTAATCCCTATGTTCTATTTGATTATATGAATAATTAAAAGTAAAATTTTCTATGTCATAAAATCTAGGCTCGCTATCTCCAGTTTTTTGTTTACTTACACCAATTAAATTAATACTCTTTCTTTTCGTATAATCTTCAGATTGCTGTAAAATACTGTTTTTATCTTCCTGAGTTTCTGCAGCATCTAATCTGGAATTTAATTTTATGTCTCTATATTGCTGATCATATTCTGGAGTTATCAATTCTTCCCCTTGACCATAATTAAAAGGAATATTTAACCCCCATTTTTTTGGGAAAAGCTGACCTACATTTATGTTAGATACCATATCATATTGCTTCTTATCAATTTTATCCCTTTCACTTGGCCCTTGCTCTATAGATCCGAATCCATTTGTACTTTGTCTTGCTGTTGCACTTATTGTCATAAAATCAGCAATATTTGAATCTAATGCTAATGTGGCAGCCCAACCTCCTTTATTATCCATATCAGATAATCTTAATTCATTAAACCATACCTCAGCACAAACATTCATATTGTCCTGTCTAGGATTTTTTACCCCTACCATTAATGCTCTAATATCTCCAAAATTTGGATTACCTTTTATGGCAACTCTGTGCTGACCTAGATCATGTTCTGAAAATTCATCGACTGGCTCCTCGCTAACTATATCATTTATGACATTGTAAAAAGTAGCATCTTGACTCCCTAAAGTCCCATTAAATATTGCATGAGATTTTATTGCTTCAAGAGCACTTATAGGTAAATTAATTTCATTAACTAAAGGCCAAACAGCTTGTGGATTAAGTGACCCTGAGGATGATTTTTTTAGAGGAATTTCTATTTGATAATAGTTTTCAGATAAATCATTTCCTAATCTAACATATCCAACTACATCTCCATCAGTTAATCCAGGCGATAATCCATCCTCAGCATGTATAAACATTCTGATTCTTTTAAATTGTCTCATATCAACATTTAAATTTTTGTACACCCCTCTAGAATCTTCAGGCTCAAGATCACATACATTTAAAACCAATGATTGTTCATTTTGTCTTACAATAGTGTTATTATTATTAAATTGCTCTCTTTCAACCCCTGGTGGAGAAACATAGCTTTCCTCATTTTCTTGTATACCAATAGTCCCAGTCGAAAAATCTGTATTATCATTATTATTGTCTATCTCTTCATCTAATGTTAGTAAATATTTTCTCCAATCACTTCTTACTAAATCAAGTGATCCAAATCTAAATATTGTATTTTTTGAAAAATCATTTAAATACATTCTAATAAATCTAATGGATCTAAAATCCGTAATACCTCCTATTTCATTTGTAGGCTCATTTACAGGCACTCTAAATTGATACCATTTAACTAATTCAGAAGTCCCGTTAGGAAGTGTTACATTTTTTTCTTTTCTGTCCTTTATAAATTGATTGTTAATATCTGCTAAACTATTTGGAGTAATATTTAATTCATACTCAAAGTAGCTGTCAATAGTATTCATAGTATTATCTCTATTAATATCTTCAACATCAGGTTGAGATGATGAACCTCTATCAGTATTAGAAATAGTTTCAGGAGAATTACCATCTAGTCCATTATACATTTTGTATCTATCAAAAATATTCCCTGACTGATTTAAAAAATATTTGTAATTGTCATTTGCTGGATCCTGAAGATCTGCAAAATCTGGAAATGCAATTGCTTCTTCTAGATCATCATATCCATCCAGTCCTATATCTTGATTTATTCTCTCCTGACCTAACGAAGCAAAAGAATAAATTAGTGATTGATTCTGTGGAACAACCGTACCCCATATTGTCTGTGGCAGAAGACTAATATCTCCATCTTCGGGAAGTCCATTTTCATATTGTTTCCTTCCATCCTTTATTACATCTTCTGATATATTCCCTAAATTAAAGGTTAGTTTTCCTCCATTGTTTTCAGAGTCATTTAAAAATGGGTCCATAAGCCAAAACTCTATATACTCAACATTTGATTGCTCAAAATCTGTTGTGTTTATCAGTCTGGTAATACCTCCCCAACTATTCTGAGGATTCCCTAAATTTTCTCCAACGGCATCACTATCCATATTATATGGACCTCTTTTGGTTGGATAAAAATTTAAATCAAGAGAATTAATTACAGTGGTCTGGCCTTGGACTAAGTCTACCTGAGGGAAAATTTCATCAATAAAAATTCTTCTAGTATACAGATTTGATATGTCTTCATCATTTATTTCAGCTGGTCTTTGACTACTATAAAATACAGGGTCTATTGTGTACCAGTTTAATAAAGCTCTATCAAAGCCATTTTGAATTCCATTATTATCTTCATCTCCTTCATTATAGACCATACCTAGGTCTCTTGGCCTACTAGATAAATACCAAGACTGAGGAGATATAAGATCTATTACGTTTTGTGATCCTTCAAAATCGTCAATATAAGATGTAGCTTCACCATTGAAATTATTTCCTTTAGGAGCTCCAGGTATTAAATATGCTAACTCTCCACGAACAGATAAATTAGAAGGAGCTTCTGTCTCTATATTTGGCAGCTTATTTACTAGCCTTGTTAACAATGGTATTTCAGAAGAAAAATTAGCGTCAAAACCAAAAATTGTATTATTTATTGGTTCTGTTCCATAATTTGCTTTTTGAGTTAAAGGCCTTTCGTTTAAATTTAATAAAGTAGTTGAAGCTATAAATTTCTCACTAAACTCATGCTCTATATTAAATCCTGAAAATCTTTTTGTCTGTTGGCCAAAAACAGCATTATTTTCTACACTTACATTTATAGGTGTATTAGACGATTGTAAAGCAGGATCTAATATTTGAACTGTTCCCAATTGATAGTTAACCGTATAGTCTACTCCTTCTACCAATACTCTTCCTCCAGCTGTTACTGTCACTGACCCTCTGGGAACATTATATGCTCCAATTGGAATGCCTCCTCCAGATGATGACTTATATTTTCCTGTAATTTGAAATTTATTCTTTTCTGAATCTTGTAGTGCAACAGTTTTAGTAGACTTATATAATGACCTATAAACATATTTTTTTTGATTTAAATTATAATCATTCTGATTATTTTCATCTCCTTCATAATTTTCTGAACTACTTAGCCTTAACTTGTCAAATAAATATTTACCAAATGGTTCTGACTTAGTAAAAATTATTTTACCATTTTCTTGAATCACAGTAATCCCAGGAACAAAATCAAAAAAACCATCACCAGAAATTTGAGGATCATTGTTGAAATTTAATCTATCAAAATTAAATAGATTAAGCAATGGCATTTCATTTAATTCTGGTTCTCCCGGTGAAGGATTTGGGAAAGGGGTAGACTCAACTGGACTTATATAATTTAATGCTGACGACTCATTGTAGAAAATATTTAATTTAAAATCTTCCCTTTCTAACTGAAACGCCCCGGTGCTATAGATATTTTTCATCATCAAATCCCACATTGGCTCCTCAACACTACTTACAGTGCTTTTTAATAGTTTAAGAACAAGGTTATTAGAATTAACAATTGTATTGGTTTCAGAAAAAGACACCTGAGTAGCTTGAACACCATCATTAGCAAATTCCCCAACTTGAAAAACTTGATCTCCGACAGTATATTGAAAAGCAACAGCTAAAATTTCATCGTTTTCAAGCTTTTGATTTAATGATATATATCCTAATTGATTATTGATTTTATAATCAACGCCTTCTCTTAATTTTTTTGCATTTTCTAATTTTCCATAACCAAATCCTTCTGAAACATTTGGAACTAAAATCCCTGTCTGTAATGTTGCAATATCTCTAATTGCATCTGTAAGCTGTGATAAACCACTCCCTATAGATGTTGGATCAAAGCCATTATTTCCATTATCTGGATAAGCAGATGGGCCTGCATATATATTAACAGAAGAAGAAACATCTGACGATTCACCTAAATCCTGAAATGCTACTATATTCCTTACATCATTAATTTGATTTGTTCTATTTGTAACCCAAACTTCACTTCTAGTAATCTGAATATTAGTATTAATAAAAGGGTAATTTAATAATGCTTCATCATATTTATTTTTAAAATAGTGACTTAAAAAGAAATGTCTGTTTTCATCATAATCTAATGCTCTAAACTCAAATTCCTGAATTGTGCCTCCACCCTGAGATACTACAGATCTTGATTCAGATTTCTGTTCTGAAAAAACTGCTGTAACTCTTGTCCTTCCAAATTTTAGTTGAGTTTTAAATCCAAATAAACTTTGAGCTCCAGATATTAATGAACTGTTAAGAGGCATGCTTACATTACCTACCTCAATTTTCTGTATTATGTCATCTTCTGTAGGTTCAAATTCTAACTTTAATAAATTTTGAAAATCAAATGTAGATTGTGTGTCAAAATTTGCATTAACCTGAACTCTTGTCCCAACCTTTCCCAGAAGGCTTAGTCCAATTCTTTGATCAAAATCAAATGTTAAATTACTTCTGTTTCTAGGAGAGAATGCAGGGTTGTCTTGCTTGGTAAATAGCATTCCTAAGTCTACCTCTATTGATCCTTGAGGGACTACTTCAATAGTATTTCCTCCAAATATGCTTTCAAATATTTTTGAATTCACATAAATCTCAGGAATTAAATTTTTCTGCAGCTGATCTGTTCCATCTTTTTTGCCTTCAGCAGCATCAATTTTTGATTTATAATAATCCTTTAAATCCTGAACTAATATTAGCTTTTTGTATTCCTCAGGACTTAAAATAATAGGATAATTAATATTATAGTCACCAACACTTAAGTTGTAATAGTACATGTCAGTAGTAGAATCATACTCATAATTTTCAATAAAACTTCCAGGTATTGGTAAATTTAATTTACCAAATGAAACCCCTTCCTCATTAGCTATTGAATCTTGAATAGAAGAGTTAGGTGTCTCTTGAGAAATCAAAAAACTACTATAAAAAACTAAACATAAAAAAAGCCTAGAAAATCTTGTTTTCACTAAACTATAAGTAATTTTGTTCAAATTTGTTACAAATTTTTTAAAGTCTCTTTAATAATACTTTCAACTGAAATATCTGGGGTTTCTACTACAATTTTGTCCACCAGTCTTTCAGATGACTTTTTATTAATTCCTAAGACTTCTAATGCAGATAACGCTTCTTCTCTATTAGTATTGTTCACAGAAGCAAATCCTTCGTCTAAATCATAGACCTTTAAAATTTTATCACGAAGATCTATAATTACTCTTTGAGCAGTTTTTGAGCCAATTCCCTTAACGGATTGAATTAATGAGACGTTTTCTCTTGAAATAGCTTCAATGATTTGATCCGGAGAAATAGATGACAACATAGTTCTAGCAATACTTGAGCCAATACCATTAACAGAAATTAAGAGCCTAAAAATTTCTCTTTCTTTTATTGTAAAGAAACCATAAAGAGTGTGTGAGTCTTCTTTAATTTGAAGATGTGTAAATAGCTTTAAATTTTCATTATCTGGAATTTGAGAAAAAGTATGTAAGGAAATATTTATTAAGTAGCCTATTCCATTGCATTCAATTATCACACTTGTCGGGGCTTTTTCAACTAGTCTTCCTTTTACATGAGTTATCATAAGAGTAATTTACAAATTCAAATTTACTAAAATTATGTACACATTGATTAAATAAGAATATATATGTTAATCAGATTTAATGTAATTCAAATTTCTTTTTAAACCATTATAGCCCGCTCTTTTTAATGGGGAGTTTTTAAAAACCCTATTGAAGGTTTCTTCAGTAATCTCTTTCCATTGATTTTCGCTCAAATCCATTTTGTGGGAGCTAAGATTAAACAAAGGCTCTTTATGTGGTTTAGAAAATTTATTCCACGGGCAAACATCCTGACATATATCACATCCAAATATCCAATCATTAAATTTGCCTTTAAATTCATTAGGAATATTCTCTTTTAATTCAATTGTAAAATATGAAATACACTTACTCCCATCAACCACATATGGTTCTACTATTGCCTCTGTAGGACATGAGTCTATACATGCTCTACACTCTCCGCAATGATCAGTCTCAATTGTATCATAATCAAGATCTAAATCAATTATTAGCTCTGCTAAAAAATAATATGAGCCTACTTGCTTTGTAATTAAATTGGAATTTTTTCCAACCCAGCCTATACCTCCTTTTGATGCCCATGCTTTTTCTAAAATAGGCGCTGAATCAACAAAAACTCTTCCGTAGACCTCACCTACTTCTTCTTTTATGTATGACAATAATTGTTTTAATTTTTCTTTTATAACATAGTGGTAATCTTTGCCATAAGCATATTTAGAAATTTTTGGAACACCTTCTTTTTGAAAATTATTTGGGTAATAATTATATGCAAGTGAAACTATACTTTTAGCTCCTTCTACAAGCTTTGTGGGATCTAGTCGTTTATCAAAATAATTTTCCATGTATTTCATTTCTCCATGCATGTTAGACTTTAACCACTTTTCTAATCTTGGAGCTTCATCCTCTAAAAATTCCGCTTTGCTTATTCCACAAGAGATAAAGCCTAATCTTTTGGCTTCATTTTTTATTAATTCTGTATAATGATTTTTATTTTTCAACTATTGAAAAATTAGGTTTTTAGAATAATCCTTTTTGACCAGTTTTTGGAGTTTTACCTAAATGCTTATATCCCAATTCTGTCACTTGACGTCCTCTAGGTGTTCTCATTATAAAGCCTTGCTGAATCAAAAAAGGTTCATAAACTTCCTCAATAGTCTCAGAATTTTCACCTACAGCAGTAGCTAAAGTAGTAATTCCTACAGGGCCTCCTCCAAATTTTTCTATAATGGTAGTTAGGATTTTGTTATCCATTTCATCAAGACCATTAATATCAACATTAAGAGCCTTTAAACTACTTTTAGTTATGGCAATATCAATAGCTCCGTCCCCTTTAATTTGGGCAAAATCTCTTACTCTTCTAAGCAAAGAATTAGCAATTCTTGGAGTACCTCTACTTCTCCCTGCAATTTCTATTGCCGCTTCCATTGAAATTTTTACATTCAAAATTTTTGCACTCCTTTCAATTATACCAGATAACAGTTCTGCAGAATAGTACTCAAGTCTATTGCTAATTCCAAATCTAGCTCGCATTGGAGCAGTTAATAATCCTGATCTTGTCGTCGCTCCAACTAGAGTAAAAGGATTTAAATTAAGTTCTACAGATCTTGCATTTGGACCAGACTCTATCATAATATCAATCTTATAATCTTCCATAGCAGAATATAAATATTCTTCAACTACTGGACTTAACCTATGAATTTCATCAATAAATAAAACATCTCTTTCTTCAAGATTAGTTAATAGTCCTGCTAAATCAGCTGGCTTATCTAAAACAGGACCTGATGTTACTTTAACTGCTACTTCAAGTTCATGCGCTAAAATATGGGCTAGAGTAGTTTTTCCAAGTCCTGGAGGGCCGTGAAATAAAGTATGATCTAGTGCATCACCTCTTTGATTTGAGGCTTGAACAAAAATTTTCAAATTTTCAATAACTTGATCCTGACCGCTAAAATCATCAAAAGAACTAGGTCTTAAATTATTTTCAAATTCCTTCTCTTCAGTAGACAGATTGATAGGGGAAGGATCTAAATTTTCATTCATAAAACAAATATAAAGAAAAAGAGATTGTAAAAATTATTCTTTAACAGATGGAATATATTTTAGTTTTTTTATTGCTTATATAATATTCCGATATTATTTTTACAGATCTATTATTTTATTATAATAAAATTGATTAATACAGAAAAAAGATGGGGTATTAAATTAAAAAAAGAGATTTTTTCTGATGTTAATGAACTCTGGAAAATAATTTCTACACCTGGGCATCTTGAAAAAATACATCCATATTGTAAATCAAATTATACAATAAAATGGTCAGGTAAAAACTCCATTGATATTCTTATATATTTAAATGGAATGAGATATGTCCGTGAGTTTAAAAGCTGGAATCCAAAAAAAGGATTTTCTCTCGTTATAGGTGAGGAAAATAAAGAGAAATCCTATGTAGAATGGGAGATTTCAAATGCAAATAATAAAACTTATTTAGCAATAACTGTTTATCCATATTTTATGAAGAATTATAATAAATTAATTTCTTTATTACCATACCAAATATTTATCAAACCCAATCTAATAAAATATTTAAATAATGTTATTGATGGAATTAATTGGCATATAAAAAATAAAGTAAAAGTCCCTAACAATAACTTTGGTAAACATAAATGGTTTTCTGATGAAAAAAGAGTATTTTAATAAAATGGGTGCTAAAAAATATTCTGCTAAAATTATTGTAAATGATAAGATGCAGTCAAATTATATATACTATATTAAAGAAGAAATGGGAAAGAATTTTGATGTCGAATTCAAGCCAGAGCTAACTCCAAAAAAAATGCTTGAACTTGGTGTATTTGGAGGAAAATATATTACAGATTGTGAAAATGAATTTCCAAACTCATGGTTTAAAAATGCAAAAATATCTCCAAAATATAAAGATATTAATTTAAACTATTTTAAAGTTGATGCTTCTCTTCCATTATCAACTTGGAAAGATAAAGGGTGGTTATTTGAAGATGATCCTAGAGGTTGGTTTCAATGGTACTGTAGATATTATATGGGAAGAAGAATAGAAAATGAGGATATTAGACAAATTAAACGATGGAAAGCAATGGTCAGACATATTGGTGCAATAAAAAAATTTTGTAGACCTAAAGATTTAGCCTGTAGAAAAAAACAAAGACAAGCGCTATTACATTGGGGTTATGATTCAAGGTTGATATAAAAATATGAATTTAGGTTATGCATGTATTAATATGGGGTTATCCAGAGACACCCCAAGAATAACTACTAATCGCGGCATGATTAAAAAAACTTTTTTAGAAAAAGGAATTGAATATGCCGGAAAATTAGCTTTAGAAAATTCAACAGATTTAATCAAAATTCTAGAGTGGAATGTTAAAAATAAAATAAAGTTTTTTAGAATATCATCTGACGTCTTTCCATGGGCTTCAGAATATAAAATACAGGATTTACCTGAATATAATACTATTAAAAAAAAATTGGGTGAATGTGGAAATTATGCTAAACAAAATGGGATAAGATTAACAGCGCATCCTGGCCCCTTTAATGTTTTGGTTTCTCCAAACGAAAAAGTAGTAAATAATACTATTATTGATCTTAATATACACGGAGAGTTTTTTGATCTTATGGATTTAAAAAGATCTACATATAATAAAATTAATATTCATTGTAATGGGGTTTACGGAGATAAAATTTCTGCAATGGATAGGTTTTGTAGAAATTTTAAAAACCTTTCTAACTCTGTCAAAAGTAGATTGACTGTTGAAAATGATGACAAAGAGACAATGTACTCTGTTAAAGATCTAATGTATATTCATAATAAAATTGGAATTCCTATAGTTTTTGACTATCATCATCATAAATTTTGTTCAGGAGGGTTAAGCGAAAAAGATGCTCTAAAATTAGCATATAGTACATGGCCAAAAAATATAAAACCAATTGTTCACTATTCTGAATCAAAAGCTGTACATGAAAAAAATAATAAAATTAGACCTCAAGCACACTCAGATTATATAAAAAAACTTCCAGACACATATGGTTGCGATGTTGATATAATGGTAGAAAGTAAAGCCAAAGAACTGGCTATTCTACCATTTATCTAAAGTTATTTATTTACTATCTAATTTTTGAAAGACCTCCGTCAATATTTATAGTTTGTGCAGTAATCCAATTAGATTTTTCAGAAAGAAGAAAGGAAATTGCATTTGAAATATCATCTGTTTTACCAAATCTATTTAATGGATGTTTTTTACTAATAGTTTCGCGCTTCAAGTCTGAATTAATTAATCTGCCGGATAATTTTGTTTCTACTAATGATGGTGCAATACAATTAACTCTTATTTTTGGAGCCCATTCAGCAGCTAAACTTCTTGTTAATCCTTCGATTGCAGCCTTACACATAGATATAGAACTATGAAAAGGCATTCCATAATTAGCTGCAATTGAACTAATTAAAACAATAGAAGAATTCTCATTAAATGACTTTTGATAAAATTTTAAAATATTTATTAATCCAAGGACATTAATATTATAATCATCTTCAAAATGAGTAATCTTTAAATTAGAAAACGGTTTTAAATTGATTGATCCAGGGAAATATACCATTCCATCTATGTTATCAATCTCAGGGAAAGTTGAAGGATCTAAAATATTAAAATCTGATTCTGATGAGGTCAATGTAATAAAGGAAAAACTTGAATCCAAAATCAACGAGCTAGCTATGTCACTTCCAGAACCAACTAGTAATATATTTTTCATAAATATTATAATTTATCCATGTTTTAATACTCTTCTTCATCCTTTTTCAGTGGAATATGCTGAGGAACAAAATCTTCTTTATATCCAGGCTTACTATAATCATATGGCCATCTATATACTTCAGGAATTTTACCCTGCCAATTCCCATGAATATGCTTCATTGATGCTGTCCATTCTAGAGTAGTAGAATTCCAAGGGTTTTGGGGAGATTTTTTTCCATAAAACATACTATGGAAAAAATTATATAAGAAAACTAGCTGTATTAATGCCCCTATTATTGCAAATACAGTAATTATAGTATTAGTGTCTGCTAAATCATCAAATAATGGAAAGTTTGAATTAGTATAGTATCTTCTAGGTAAGCCTGCCATTCCAATAAAATGCATTGGGAAAAATATTCCATAAGCACAAATTGCTGTTACCCAAAAATGGATATAACCTAGATTTTTATTCATCATTTTTCCAAACATCATCGGGAACCAATGATAAATTCCTGCAAGCATTCCATAAAGTGCAGAAATTCCCATTACCAAATGGAAGTGAGCTACTACAAAGTATGTGTCATGAACATTAATATCTAATGCACTATCCCCAAGAATTAATCCCGTTAAACCACCAGTTATAAAAGTTGAGACAAAGGCTATTGCAAATAACATTGGTGGATTAAATTGAATATTTGCCCTCCATAGAGTTGTGATATAATTAAAAGCTTTAACAGCAGATGGAATTGCAATTAATAATGTTGTAAAAGTAAAAACTGAACCTAAAAATGGGTTCATCCCAGTAATAAACATATGATGCCCCCATACAATAGTTGATAAAAAGGCAATTGCAAGTATTGACATTACCATAGCTTTATACCCAAATATTGGCTTTCTTGAATGTGTTGCAATAACTTCAGAAGCAATTCCTAGGGCTGGTAATAAAACGATATATACTTCGGGGTGACCAAGAAACCAAAATAAATGTTCAAACAAAATTGGAGAACCCCCCTGATAATGTAATACTTCTCCTTGAATAAATATGTCTGAAAGAAAGAATGAAGTTCCAAAACTTCTGTCCATAATAAGTAATAAAGCTGCTGACAATAAAACTGGGAAAGAAATAACACCGATGATTGCTGTAACAAAGAATGCCCATATTGTTAATGGCATTCTAGTTAAAGACATTCCTTTAGTCCTTAAATTAATAACTGTGACTATATAATTAAGTGACCCTATAAGAGATGAGGCAATAAAAACAGCCATTGATACTAGCCACAAAGTCATGCCCAATCCAGATCCAGGCTGTGCGAGTTCTAAGGCACTAAGGGGTGGATAAATTGTCCAACCTGCAGCTGCTGGCCCAGCTTCAACAAAAATTGATGCCACCATTAAAACAGTAGAAACAAAAAATAACCAATAAGCAACCATATTTAAAAATCCTGTAGCCATGTCTCTTGCTCCTAATTGAAGAGGAATAAGAAGATTACTAAATGTTCCGCTTAGCCCTGCAGTTAATACAAAGAATACCATAATGGTTCCATGCATAGTAACTAGTGCTAAATATATATCTGCATCCATTACTCCATCTGGAGCCCATTTTCCTAGAAGAAACTCAAAGATAATATTAGGTTCTTCTGGCCATGCAATTTGCATTCTCATTAGTGAGGACATTAAAATCCCTATTATGCCCATAAATATCACTCCAGTGAAAAGATATTGTTTAGCAATCATCTTATGATCCTGACTAAAAATATACTTTGTAATAAAGGTTTCTTTATGATGATGTTCGTGATGATCTTTATCAAATACTATATATTCTGACATGTTTTATGTTTTAATTTTGAGCAATTAACGAGTTCTTAAATACGGTTTGTTTACTAATCCAAGTATCAAAATCCTCTTGAGATTCAACGATAATTTTCATCTGCATGTTATAATGAGATTTACCACAAATTTTATTACACAATAATAAATAATCAAAATCATATGGATCTAGAGGTTCTTCTCCCTTTTTAATTAACTCTTTACTTTTCTCATCTCTAATCTCATTGATTGTAAGTACTTTGTCAATCATTTTTGGAGTATTTCTCATTTCCTCAGTAGTCATATTAGGAGTAAAAAGAAATTGTGTTATCATTCCAGGGACACAATTCATCTGTGCTCTAAAATGTGGCATATATGCAGAATGAAGTACATCTTGTGATCTCATTTTAAAAAGTACTGGTTTATTCACTGGCAAGTGTAATTCAGTTACTATAATATCATCACTAGCGTTAGGGTCTGACTCGTCAATTCCTAGAATATTTGCTCGATCTATATCAATTAATCTAACATTTGATTTTCCTAAAGAATTATCCTCTCCAGCATATCTAGCTTTCCAATTAAATTGCTGAGCATATAATTCAACTACCATAGGGTCATCATCTTCGGATATATTCATTACATCAGCCCAGGTTAAAAGACCATAAGTAATAAATCCTGTAAGAACTATTGCCGGGATGATTGTCCAAATAATTTCAAGCTTGTGATTATCGGTGTAAAATAATGCCTTATTTCCAGTCTGTCCTTTATATTTATATGCAAAATAGTGTAGCAAAAATTGAGTAATTGTTTGAACAAAGAAAATTAGTGCTAATGTCCATATCATTAAGGTATCATTTTTTATTCCATGATCTGAAGCAGCATCTGTAATCAGAGGGAAATGACCATATTTAACTACACATATTATTGTAATAACATAGATAAAAGCTAAAAAGCCTAACATTAATCTAGCATTAATTCTATTATCCTTATCATTGGCAATTTGAGAATCATCAATTTTTTCTCCTTTCAAGGCTCGAGTCAAATCAAAGATTTTGATCATTTGCCAAATTGCAATTGAAATAAAAACTAATGTTAATGTTATAAATAATGTAATCATTTCTGTAATATAATTTTAATAATGAAAATGTTCGCTCTCCTTTATATAAGGATTGCCTTTTGCTAAAAGAGGTGCCTTAGAAAGAGAGTAAAAAACTAATATTAAAAACAGTCCTGCAAAAAATGATAATGCACTTATTTCAGCCAACCCAAACCCATATCTATCAATAACTGTTGCAGGCATAATCATCATATATACATCCATATAATGGCCTATAAGTATTATGCTACCAGCCATTACTATAAACCAAGGGACCCTTTTATAATCGCTATTCATTAACAATAAGAATGGGAAAATAAAATTCAGTGCAAACATAGTAAAAAATGGGATAGTATAATCTTCAATTCTTGTAATAAAATACGTTACCTCTTCAGGAATATTCGCATACCATATTAGCATAAATTGAGAAAACCATAAATATGCCCAAAACACACTAAAACCAAACATGTATTTTGCTAAATCATGAAGATGGCTGTCATTAACAAATTTCATATAGCCTTGAGATTTTAAATATATTGTTATTAATGCTATGGTAGTAACTCCACTTACTACCATACTTGCAAATAGATACCATCCAAACAATGTACTAAACCAATGTGGATCTACGCTCATGACCCAATCCCATGACATAATTGATTCTGTGTATATATAAAACACTAGGAAACCTGCAGAGATCTGAAAATTTCTTTTAAAATTCTTATTATCCTTTGCAAGGTCTTGGGCAATAGAAAATTTTCTGCTAAAATATCTATAAAGACTCCAGCCACCTATAAATATTAATCCCCTTATTAAGAATGCCGATTTATTTAACCATCCCGATTTTGCTTGTATTATTTTATCATGGGCTACAACATCAGGATCCATCCATATAAAAATATGCTTGTCAGCAAAAAATGCTATTGCAAGTACAATTAGAGCTCCAGGTAATAAATAATAAGTTATAGCCTGCATTACTCTAAATAATACTGGTGACCATCCTGCCTGTGATGCATATTGAATTGCATAAAATGCTAATACTCCTAATGATATCATCATAAAGAAAAAAGCTGCTACATATAAAGCCGCATATGGTCGATTATGAATTTGATGCATAACATGTTCTGCATGCTCGTTATCATGGGAAGATTCATGGGCCTCATTGTGATGCTCTTCATTAGTTTTTTCGATATGAGCTGTTTCATCGCCATGAGATGAACCATGAGAAGATTCATGCGCTAATATTTCTTTCACTTGGTCAAGAGTTTTATGAGATTCCATATAGCTATATGTCCAGCCTATACTTCCTAATAAAATTAGTGCTAGTGAAAAAATCTTAATACCATTTGAAATTTTATACATACTATTTTTTTAAATCTGATTTTAATTTCATCACATACGATGTTACAAGCCATCTTTCCTTTTCATTTAATTGAGTTGCGTATGAACCCATAGTATTCCTTCCATAATATATTACATGATATACGCTCCCTTCAGTAATATCTCTACCTTCATCTAAATAGCTTGGGATACCTAATATTTTTTCTCTTTTCATTAAAATACCTTGCCCATCTCCCTTATTTCCATGACAAACACCGCAATAAATATCATATAATTCCTTTGCCTTTGCCATATTAACTTCATTACTCTCTAATGGATTTGTTAAATTCATTTTTGCTAAGTCATATCCAGAATTTGAATCTTCATATTGATAAAGGGAATAACCTCTAGGAATAGTTCCTTCAACAGGATTTAATGCTGACTGGTTATTTTCAAATAGGCCATTCTCTGCATAAGTTTCATATCCAATAGACTCATACATGTTTGGCATAAATTCATAATTTGGATACTCATTATTCTTACATGACACAAGAGTTAATGTTATAGTAATTATTAATATTTTATACCCTATTCTCATATAAATTTAATGTTCTTTTGAATCAACAATATTAATTTCAACAGCTCCTGAATCTTTTAATATTTTCTTTAATTTTCCTGTAACATCATCTACAGTTATTTCAACTAAAAAGTGGTCATCTGTAGTTCTAGGATCAGGGTTTTCTGCTGTTTTAAATGGCCACATTCTACTTCTAAGATAAAATGTTATAACCATTAAATGAGCAGCAAAAAATACCGTCAACTCAAACATGATTGGAACAAATGCTGGCATGTTTTCAATATAGCTAAAGCTAGGTTTACCGCCAATGTTTTGAGGCCAATCCACTATCATTATATAATTCATCATTAATACAGCAACTGTAATACCAAGGCATCCATATAAAAATGATGCAATAGCTATTCTAGTTGGCTCCAGACCTAATGCCTTATCTAATCCATGAACAGGAAAAGGCGTGTAGACTTCTTCAATGTGATAATTATTATCACGAATAGTCTTAACAGCAGATAATAAAACATCATCATCATTATAAAAAGCACGAACTATTTTTGAAGCACTCATTTTATTTTTTTATCTCTTTAATTGTTATAGCTGAAGTTCTTTTATCAGCTCCTGTTCCACTTAATGATCCCCCAGATTCTCTTATTCTTTTATATTTTTCTCCAGAACTTTTTAATATTGATTTTACTTCAGCTTGAGCTATTACAGGGAATGTTCTTGCATATAATAAAAATAATACAAAGAAAAATCCTATGGTTCCCATAAAAATACTTATATCAATAAATGTTGGGGAGAACATTGTCCAAGATGATGGCAAATAATCTCTGTGAAGAGATGTAACAATAATAACAAATCTTTCAAACCACATTCCAATATTTACTACAATTGAAATAAAGAATGAAAACATTATACTTGTTCTTAATTTTTTAAACCACATAAATTGTGGAGAAAAAACATTACAGGTCATCATTGACCAGTATGCCCAAGCATATGGTCCTGTAGCTCTATTTAAGAAAGCATATTGCTCATATTCAACACCAGAATACCATGCTATAAAAAGCTCTGTAATATATGCAACTCCAACTATTGAGCCTGTAATCATTATAACAATATTCATTAATTCAATATGCTGGAGTGTAATATAGTCTTCTAAATTACAGACTTTTCTCATAATGATAAGTAGTGTCTGAACCATAGCAAAACCAGAAAAAATTGCTCCTGCAACGAAATAAGGGGGAAATATTGTAGTATGCCATCCTGGAATTACTGAAGTGGCAAAATCAAAAGATACAATTGTATGAACAGATAATACTAACGGAGTTGCTAAACCAGCTAATACTAATGATACTTCCTCAAATCTTTGCCAATCTTTTGCTCTACCTGTCCATCCAAAACTAAGTATACTATAAATTCTTTTTTGAAAAGGTTTAATTGCTCTATCTCTAATCATTGCAAAATCAGGTAATAAGCCTGTCCACCAAAATACGAGAGACACAGACAAATAGGTTGAAATTGCAAATACATCCCATAAAAGAGGTGAATTAAAGTTTACCCAAAGTGATCCAAAAGCATTAGGGATAGGAACCATCCAATAACCAAGCCACGGCCTTCCCATATGAATAATAGGGAATAATCCTGCTTGTATAACAGAAAAAATTGTCATTGCTTCAGCTGATCTATTAATAGCCATTCTCCATTTTTGACGAAATAAAAGCAGTACAGCTGATATCAAAGTTCCAGCATGGCCAATTCCTACCCACCAAACAAAATTTGTAATATCCCAAGCCCATCCAACAGTCTTATTTAATCCCCAAACTCCAATTCCAGTAGATATTGTATATATGATACATCCTACTCCCCAAAGAAACATTGCTAACGCTATAGAAAAAACAATCCACCATTGTCTATTTGCTCTAGTTTCAACAGGCCTAGCTATATCAACAGAGACATCATGATAAGATTTTTCTCCTGCGATTAATGGTTTTCTAATTGGTGCTTCATAATGAGACCCCATACTTTTCCTTATTATTAATTATACTTTTTTTTCGTTTCTTACTTTAACTTGATAAACTACATTTGGCTTAGTTCCAACAGCATCCAACAAATGATAGGCCCTTTTATCATGTTTTAATTTATGTATTTCACTTTCCTTTTCATTTATATCTCCAAACCTCATTGCCCCAGTAGAACAAGCTGACGCACAAGCACAAGTATCGTTAAATTCACCTTCAGCTACTGGTCTGCTTTCTAGTTTTGCTTTTAATATCACTGCTTGTGTATTTTGAATACAGAATGAGCATTTTTCCATCACACCTCTCGACCTTACTGTAACATCAGGGTTTAAAACCATACGTCCAAGATCATCATTCATATGATAGTCAAATTCATCATTGTTGTTGTATAAAAACCAATTAAATCTTCTAACCTTATAAGGACAGTTATTAGCACAATATCTTGTTCCTACACACCTGTTATATGCCATATGATTCTGCCCTTGCCTTCCATGACTAGTTGCTGCGACCGGACATACAGTTTCACAAGGAGCGTGATTACAATGTTGACACATAATTGGTTGAAATGCTACTTGAGGATTTTCAGATGGGCTTTCAAGTTCTCCAAATGAAGTTAATGAACTTTCTAAACCACTAATGTCATCTTTCTTTTTATCATCCTGATTAAAAGTTTCCTCTGAAGAATAGTACCTATCTATTCTTAACCAATGCATGTCTCTACTTCTTCTAATTTCTCTTTTTCCTACAACTGGCACATTATTTTCTGCATTACATGCAATTACACATGCTCCACATCCAGTACACGCATTAAGATCAATTGATAAATTAAAATGATGACCAATAGACCTATCAAACTCATCCCACAAATCAACCTTAGGAGAAGAAACAGGGGTTTCAATATGATTTAAAGAAACAACTGGTTCAGCATTCCAATATTTTGGGTCTTTAGTATTAAATATCTCTAAGCTAGTTTCCTTAAGTATCTCACCTCTACCCATTAGCGTATTATGTAGTTGGATACAGGCAAATTCATGTTTCCCATCCGTAACTTGAATTGACACTAGCTGATCTGTTTTAAAATTTTCATATAATTGATACCCATTAACTCCAGTTTTCATTTCATCTTTAACCCCCTTAGACCTTCCATAGCCAAATGACAACCCTACTGTGCCTCTAGCCTGACCAGGCTGAATTATTACAGGGACTTTAATTGATTTACCATTCAATTTTATAATTGCATATTTACCATTTAAACCTCCATCTGCATCATGACTAGACTCTGAAAAGAAAGTGCTAGGCTCTAAATATAGATCAAGTTCTTTTGCATCAAATTCTGAAATTGTCAAATAATTGTCCCATGTTGTTCTTGTTAGAGGATCTGGAAATTCTTGTAACCATGGATTATTAGCCTGCTGACCATCTCCCATTCCAATCTTAGGATATAGTGTTAATTCATATAAGTTGTTTTTAGATGATGACACTTTGTTAATTAGATCATTAAGGTCTGTATAAAATGTTTTATATGGTGCAGATCTTAAAAATTTATTTTTTGAAATAGAATTATTGTTTTTAGAATATACTCCATCATGAAGCGCCTTGTCCCAATAACCATTTTCTAAAATATTTTTCTTCCAATTATCCTTAACGTACTGGTAATACGAATTATTATTATTTGACCATACTAACAGTTGATCCTGAAATTGTCTAGTATCAAATAATTTATTGATTACCGGCTGAATTAATGATAATTCTCCATGTCTAATTTCAGCATCGCCCCATGATTCTAAATAATGTGAAGTTGCAGCAGCATACTGAACATGGGCTGCCGTTTCATCGTTCTTCATTGTAAATGAAATCGAAAGGTCTACCTTATCTAGAGCCTTAATGAATTCATTAGAATTAGGCATAGAATACACTGGGTTTACACCAGCCATAATTAGTGCGCCTATTTTACCTGTTTGCATTTGGTCAAGTAAATTGCTGACTTTAGCATCATTCCCTAAACGCGTCTTAATTATCTGATTTGGCTTAAACGCATTACTTTTTATTTTCTCATTTATTTGAAGAACTAATTCTTGATAATTAACATCATTAATACCTGAAACTATTACAGCATTTTTCTTGCTATTAAGAATTTCTTTAATAGTAGAATCTACTTTGTGTTTTAAATTTTCTGATAAGTTAATTTCATTATTTGTTGAAAATAATTTAGAATATATTGCTAGAAGGATCAGCTTTTGTTCAGAAATTTTAACAGGAATTCTACTATCTGCATTT
>PACY01000014.1 GCA_002700405.1 Flavobacteriaceae bacterium
TTACCTGTGTAACTTTAATTTTTGCCATTTTATCCCTTATATAATTTTTCTAATGAAATACCTCTATTTTTTGCAATTGTATAGGCATTTTTCAATCTTAACAAAGCATCAAATGTAGCCTTGACAACATTGTGAGGATTGGATGAGCCTTGAGACTTAGATAAAACATCATTAACACCAACAGCTTCAAGAACAGTTCTCACAGCTCCACCAGCGATAACACCAGTACCAGGCGAAGCAGGAATAATATTTACTCTTGCCCCTCCAAATTTACCTTTTTGTTGATGAGGTAATGTTCCTTTTACAATAGGAATTCTCACGAGATTCTTTTTTGCATCTTCAACAGCTTTACCGATTGCACTGGAAACATCTTTAGATTTTCCTAATCCGTGACCTACAACTCCATTTTCGTCTCCAACAACAACAATAGCTGAGAAACCAAATGTTCTACCACCTTTGGTAACTTTTGTTACTCTCTGAACTCCAACCAAGCTATCTTTTAATTCTAAACCTCCTGGCTTAACTCTTTCAACATTTTTATAGTTATGATACATAAATTAAAATTTTAATCCACCTTCTCTTGCTCCATCAGCTAAAGACTTTACTCTTCCATGATATAAATATCCTGATCGATCAAAAGAAATTTGCTTTATGCCTTTTTTAATTGCTTTTTCAGCAATGTCTTTACCTACTAAAGAAGCTAATTCAATTTTATTAGCTTTAGCTTTAGCAAAATTCTTATCTGATGAAGATGAAGCTACTATTGTATTACCATTTGAATCATCAACTAATTGAGCATATATCTCCTTATTACTTCTAAAAACTGACAATCTAGGATTGTTTTTAGTTCCTGAAATAATCTTTCTGATTCTATTTTTAATTCTAGTTCTTCTATCTTTTTTTGATAATTTCATGTCTATTCTTATTATGCTGATTTACCAGCTTTTCTCCTTATATGTTCGCCAACAAACCTAATTCCTTTACCCTTATATGGCTCTGGTTTTCTAAAAGATCTAATCTTAGCAGCAACTTGACCAACTAATTGTTTGTCAAATGATGATAATTTAATTATAGGATTTTGACCCTTTTCTGTAATAGTTTCAACTTTTATTTCTTGAGCTAAATCCATAACAATATTGTGAGAAAACCCAACAGCTAAATCTAGTTTTTGACCTTGAGCTTTAGCTCTATAACCAACTCCAACAAGTTCTAATTCTTTTGTCCAACCTTCTGAAACGCCTATAACCATATTATTTATTAAAGACCTATATAGCCCATGCTTTGATTTATGATCTTTAGATTCAGATGTTCTTTCAACATTTATAATGCCATTTTCAAACTTTATCAGAACATCAGAAAATGTCTGTTTAATTTCTCCTAATTTACCTTTAACAGTAATAACATTGTCTGCAACATCAATTGTCACATCTTCTGGTACTGTTATTGGGTTATTTCCTACTCTTGACATTTTGTTTTTTTTTAATGTACATAACAAATTAGTTCTCCACCCACATTCTCCTTCTTAGCTTGTTTTGCAGTCATAACTCCTTTTGAGGTAGAAATAATTGCAATTCCTAAACCATTTAAAATTCTTGGCAAATCACCAGAATTAGAATATTTTCTTAATCCAGGCGTACTTATTCTTTGAATCTTAGTAATTACAGACTCATTATTCCCCTTAGTATATTTTAAAGCAATCTTGATTTCACCTTGAACTTTAGAATCTTCAAACTTGTAGCTTAAAATATATCCTTGATCAAATAAAATCTTAGTTATTTCCTTTTTTAAATTTGATGCAGGAATAGATACAACCTTTTTATTTGCTCCAATCGCATTCCTAATTCTCGTTAAATAATCCGCTATAGGATCTGTATTCATTTTCTTTAATTTATATTATTACCAACTAGCCTTTTTAACTCCGGGTATTAAACCTTTATTGGCCATTTCACGAAATAAAACTCTAGAAATTCCGAAAGTCCTCATATAACCTTTTGGTCTACCAGTTAATTTACATCTATTATGCATTCTAATTGGTGATGCATTTTTAGGAAGCTTTTGCAATCCTTCAAAATCACCAGCTTCTTTTAAAGCTTTTCTTTTAGCTGCATATTTTGCTACAGTTTTAGCTCTTTTAACCTCTCGGGCTTTCATTGATTCTTTAGCCATAGTCTTATTTCTTTGTTTTATTATTTTCTTCGTCCTTATTTGTTTCTTCTGATTCATCTTTTGATGATTCTTCAACAGGTGACTCTTCAGCAACAACCTCTTCAACAGGTGACTCTTCAGCAACAACCTCTTCAACAGGTGCTTCTTCAGCAACAACCTCTTCAACAGGTGACTTCTTCANCAACAACCTCTTCANCAGGTGCTTCTTCAGCANNNGNNTCNTCAGCANNNGNNTCTTNANCANNNNCCTCNTCAGCANNNGCTTCTTCAGNAGGTGCNTCNTCANCAANAGNNTCNTNAGCAGGTGCNTCNTCANCAACAGNNTCTTCAGNAGGTGCNTCNTCANCAACANNNTCTTCANCAGGTGCTTCCTGCTTTATTTCTNNNATTTCTGATGACTTTGNTCTTTCATCNACTTTCTTAAATGGNAACCCTAATTCTCTTAANAGAGATAAAGCNTCNTTATCTGAATTTGCATTTGTAACAAATGTTATATCCATTCCAGATATCTTATTAATTTTATCAATNTTAATTTCAGGAAATATAATTTGNTCTATAACTCCTAAATTGTAATTACCTCTTCCATCAAAACCNGTTNCTTTTACTCCAGTAAAATCTCTTACNCTTGGAAGAGCTGCTGTAACAAGTCTNTCTANAAACTCATACATTCTCTCNCCTCTTAGAGTTACTTTAACTCCTATTGGCATACCTTTTCTAAGCTTAAATGATGCCACATCTTTTTTAGACATAGTTGCTATAGCTTTTTGNCCAGAAATATTAGTAATTTCTTCCATTGCATGATCTATAAGNTTCTTNTCATTAACNGCTTCTCCAACNCCNTTAGAAATAACAATTTTTTNAAGTCTAGGTACTTGCATAATATTATTATATTCAAACTCTTTTTTTAAGTTTGAAATAACTGTTTCTTTATATTCTCTCTTTAATCTTGGTATATAACTCATAACTAAATTACTTCATTCGATTTCTTAGAATATCTAACTTTATTTTCTTTTTCCATTCTATATCCAACTCTAGTGACATCACCTTTAGATGTTAACAATGATATATTTGATATATCAATAAATAACTCTTTTTCANTTACGCCTCCTTGAGGGTTATTAGCACTAGGCTTATTATGTTTCTTAACTACATTAACACCTTCTACAATAGCCTTNTTTTTNGCTGCAANAACCTTNAGNACCTTTCCTTGGGTTCCTTTTTGGTTTCCAGCTATCACTTTAACTATATCTCCTGTTTTAATTTTTACTTTTTTCATTTATTANATATTATAATACCTCAGGTGCTAATGACGCAATTTTCATAAATTTTTTATCTCTTAATTCTCTGGCAACAGGACCAAANACNCTNGTTCCNATCATCTCNCCTGNAGNATCNAATAAAACACATGCATTNTCATCAAATCTAATGTAAGAACCATCTGATCTTCTAACTTCCTTAATTGTTCTTACTACAACTGCTGTTGATACAGCTCCTTTTTTAATTAAACCATTAGGTGTTGCATTTTTAATAGAAACAACAATNTTATCTCCAATAGAAGCATATCTTCTCTTTGTTCCTCCTAATACTCTAATAGTCAAAACTTCTTTTGCTCCTGTATTATCTGCTACTTTTAATCTTGATTCTTGCTGTACCATAATTTATTTAGCTCTTTCAATTATTTCTACTAANCTCCAACACTTAGATTTACTTATTGGTCTTGTCTCCATGATCTTAACNGTATCNCCAATATTGCAATCATTCTTTTCATCATGTGCAACATACTTTTTTGTTTTTAAAACGAANTTACCGTACATAGGNTGCTTTACCTTTTTTACTTCAGAAACTACAATAGATTTCTGCATTTTATTACTGGTAACCTTACCTATACGTTCTTTTCTTAAATTTCTTTTTTCCATCATAAAATAGAATAATAATTATTTACTTTCTCTATTAGTTATTTCAGTTGCTATTCTAGCAATTGATCTTCTTAAAGATCTTATCTGAATAGGGTTTTCTAATGGAGAAACTGCATGAGACATTTTNAGCTCATTATATTTCATTTTTTGCTCAACGAGCTGTTCTTTAAGCTCTTCATTCGATAATTTTAATACTTCACTTTGATTCATATAATACAAATTATNCTTCTTCGTAATCCCTNGCTATTATAAACTTTGTTTTAACTGGCAATTTTTGNGCTGCAAGNCTTAATGCTTCNTTTGCCACNTCNATTGGAACACCNCCTATNTCAAATAGTATTCTTCCAGGCTTTACAACTGCTGCCCAATATTCAACTGCTCCNTTACCTTTACCCATACGAACNTCAAGAGGNTTCTTAGTTATAGGNTTNTCTGGAAATATTTTTATCCATATANTTCCTTCNCTCTTCATATATCTTGTAGCTGCAATCCTAGCAGCTTCAATTTGTCTAGAGGTTAAGAATTTAGAATCTAAAGACTTAATTCCATACATTCCGTTAGAGAGTCTATAACCTCTACCAGCATTCCCCTTCATTCTTCCTTTTTGAACCTTACGATATTTTGTTTTCTTTGGTTGTAACATTTACAGTATAATATATTAGTCTTTATTTATTATTTTCTTTTTCTTCTATTACCCTTACCTTGTTTTTTAGATAATCCAACTAAAGGATTTAAATCTCTTTTACCATATACTTCACCCTTCATTATCCAAACCTTAACTCCTATTCTTCCATATGTAGTATGAGCCTCTACAAGAGAATAGTCTATATCTGCTCTAAAAGTTGATAATGGAATTCTTCCTTCCTTAAAATGCTCACTTCTAGCCATTTCAGCACCGTTTAATCTTCCACTAACCTGAATCTTTATTCCTTCTGCATTCATTCTCATAGATGCAGCAATAGCCATTTTTACAGCTCTTTTATAAGAGATTCTACTTTCAATTTGTCTAGCAACGCTACTTGCAACTAAAAAAGAATCTAATTCTGGTCTTTTTATTTCATAAATATTTAATTGAACATCTTTAGATGTAATTTTTTTAAGTTCCTCTTTCAGCTTATCAACTTCTTGTCCTCCTTTACCTATTATAATTCCTGGTCTAGCAGTTGTAATAGTTATTGTTACTATTTTTAGTGTTCTTTCAATAATAACTCTTGAGATACTAGCCTTGGCTAAACGAGCATGAATATATTTTCTGACTTTTTCATCTTCAGCTAGCTTATCTCCATAATCATTTCCTCCATACCAGTTAGATTCCCATCCTCTAATAATTCCTAATCTGTTCCCTATTGGATTTGTCTTTTGTCCCATTTAATTAATTAGTTTGAACATCATTATTTTTTGAATCTAANACTATCGTNACATGATTAGATCTCTTTCTTATTCTATGAGCTCTCCCCTGAGGAGCAGTTCTTAATCTCTTTAGCATAGAGCCGCTATCAACCTTTATCTCAGAAATAAACAATCCCGCATCTTCTACATTAGAATCTTCATTTTTATTCTGCCAATTTGAAATTGCAGATANCAATAGTTTTTCTAATCTTCTTGAAGCTTCCTTTTCACTAAATCTAAAAATATTAAGNGCTTTNTCTACTTCTTTACCTCTAACTAAATCNGCNACTANACGCATTTTNCTAGGNGATGTAGGGCAATTTTTTAATTTGGCAACAACCAAATTTTTCNTGCTTTCTNTAATATTTTCCGCCATTTTAGTTTTACGACTTCCCATANTTTACTTATTNCCTTTNTTTCTTGCCCCAGCATGACCTCTAAAAGATCTTGTNGGAGAAAATTCACCTAATTTATGNCCTACCATGTTTTCAGTTATATANACAGGNATAAACTGTTTNCCATTATGGACNGCTATTGTNTGACCTACAAAGTCTGGTGTAATCATACTAGCCCTTGACCATGTTTTGATTACACTTTTCTTGTTTCCCTCTATATTTTTTTCCACTTTTCTGTTCAGTTTATAATGAACATATGGTCCTTTTTTTAATGATCTAGACATAATTTTTATTTATTTCTTCTTTCAATAATATATTTATTACTCTCCTTNGATTTAGATCTTGTTCTNTATCCTTTTGCAGGAATNCCTTTTCTAGATCTAGGATGNCCACCAGAAGCTCTTCCTTCACCACCACCCATTGGATGATCAACTGGATTCATTGCTACNGGTCTAGTTCTAGGTCTAANTCCTAACCATCTTTTTCTTCCAGCTTTACCAGAAACTACAAGCTGATGATCAGANTTTGATACTACACCAATTGTAGCGTAACAATTAGATAAGACCATTCTTGTTTCTCCTGATGGTAATTTAATTGTTGCAAATTTTCCTTCTCTAGCCATTAGCTGAGCAAAAGAACCTGCACTTCTAGCCATTGAAGCACCTTTGTCAGGTCTTAATTCAATGCAAGAAATGATTGTACCTAAAGGAATTTTAGAAAGAGGCATTGCATTTCCAACTACTGGAGACGCATCTTCTCCAGAGACTACCTTTTGGCCTATTTTTAATCCCTTTTGAGCAATTATATATCTTTTCTCATNNTCATCATATTTCAATAATGCTATAAAAGCAGATCTATTAGGATCATATTCTATAGACATTACTTCAGCTGAAACACCATGNTTGTCTCTTTTAAANTCAATAACTCTATATCTTTTNTTATGACCACCGCCTTTGTAGCGCATNGTCATCCTNCCCTGATTGTTTCGCCCCCCAGTTCTTTTTAAGGGAACTAACAATGACTTCTCTGGCTTAGAAGTAGTAATGGCNTCATANTCATTTACTACTCTAAAGCGTTGTCCTGGTGTTATTGGTTTTAATTTTCTTACTGACATTACTATTTATTTTTAAGCATTTGCATATAAATCAATTGATTCACCTTCAGCCAATTGAATAATTGCCTTTTTTATTGCATTTGATTTACCAAATTGAATTCCTGCCTTTGTATATCTCNTTCTTCTATCTGAACGGACATTAATNGTTCTTACTTTAAGAACCTTAACTCCATATGCAGATTCAACAGCNTCTTTAATTTGAACCTTNTTANCATTTTTTTCAACTTGAAANGTATAACGATTGTTTAATTCNCTATCGTTATTAGCTTTCTCAGTTATAATTGGTTTAATCAAAATACTCATTTCCTTCTTATTTACTTAAATTAGTCTTTATCTCATTTAANGAACTCTCTAAAAGCACTAATTGATTNGCATTTAAAATCTTGTAAGTACTTAATTCTGAGCATATTACAACATCTGAGCCCTTTAAATTTCGCGAGGACAAATATACATTATTATTTGGTGCTCCAAACACAAATAAAGATTTTTTATCTTCTAGTTTAAGTGCTTTAATAACAGATATNAAGCTTTTTGTTTTTATAGAATCAAATTCAAAATCTTCAACAACNGTTATCGCTTTATCTTTTGCCTTAATTGTTAAAGCAGATTTTCTAGCTAATCTTTTAAGTTTTTTATTCAATTTTGAATCATAATCTCTAGGTTGNGGTCCAAAGATTCTTCCACCNCCTCTAAAAATACCTGATTTTATACTACCAGCTCTNGCAGTACCTGTACCTTTTTGTTTNTTAATTTTTCTTGTACTACCNGTAATCTCAGCCCTTTGCTTTGATTTATGAGTACCTTGACGNTGATTAGCAAGATATTGTTTAACATCTAAATATAATGCATGATCATTAGGATCTATTTCAAATATATCCTTTGAAAGCTCTACCTTTCTNCCAGTGTCCTTACCTTTATAATCTAATACTGCTACTTTCATTATTTCTCTATAGTTAAATAAGAGTTTTTATGCCCAGGAACGCATCCTTTAAGCACTAACAAATTCTTTTCAGGTACAACCTTTAAAACTCTTAAATTCATAACTTTTACCTTTTCTCCACCCATTCTTCCANCCATCTTCATTCCTTTAAATACTCTAGCTGGATAAGAAGCCGCTCCAATTGATCCAGGAGCTCTTAATCTATTATGTTGACCATGTGTTGCTTGTCCAACACCAGCAAAGCCATGTCTTTTTACAACACCCTGAAATCCTTTACCTTTTGAAATTCCAGAAACATCAACNAATTCACCTTCTTCAAAATGGTCTACTTTAATNCTGTCACCAATTTTGTATTCCTTATCATAACCTTGAAATTCAACNACTTTTTTCTTAACAGTAGATCCAGCCTTTTTAAAATGACCTTGTTCTGCTTTTACAGCATTTTTCTCTGTCTTGTCATCGAAACCTAATTGAAGAGCTTTATAGCCNTCAACTTCCTCAGTTCTGACTTGGGTAACAATNCAAGGGCCAGCCTCAATAACAGTACATGGAACATTCTTNCCNCTGTCATCAAAAATGCTGGTCATTCCTATTTTTTTTTCCTATTAACCCAGACATAATATTTTATTTATATTCAACTTTATTTTAAAAATTTAGGGTCAAAAATAATTCAACCCTTAAATTATTTTTTTACCATCTTTCCTTTGCGAAACGCTCCGGACATGTCATCAGAACAAGTTCTGATTTTATTATTATACTTTAATCTCAACTTCAACACCGCTCGGCAATTCCAATTTCATCAATGCATCAATAGTTTTTGAAGATGTGCTGTATATATCAAGCAATCTTTTATATGAGCTCAACTGAAATTGTTCTCTAGATTTTTTNTTCACATGAGGTGANCTTAANACTGTAAATAGNTTCTTGTGAGTAGGTAATGGAATTGGTCCATTAACTACAGCTCCTGTACTTTTAACAGTCTTTACAATCTTCTCAGCAGAATTATCTACTAGATTATGATCATATGATTTAAGCTTTATTCTAATTTTTTGACTCATAACTTATTTTAAACTTCAATAATTCCTGTTGCATTTTTAATTACTTGTTCTGCAATACNAGAAGGAGTTTCNGCATAATGAGAAAATTCCATAGTAGAAGTAGCTCTACCAGATGATAATGTTCTCAANGAGGTTACGTATCCAAACATTTCAGATAATGGAACATCAGCNTTAACAACCTTTGATCCNGCTCTATCACCCATATCATTTACTTGACCTCTTCTTCTATTTAAGTCTCCAACTATATCNCCCATATTCTCTTCAGGAGTAATANCTTCTAATTTCATTATTGGCTCCATGATAACGAACCTNGCAGATTTTGCAGCTTCTCTNAATCCAATTTTTGCTGCAAGCTCAAANGATAATTGATCAGANTCAACNTCNTGATANGATCCGTCTTTTAAAGTAACCTTCATAGAATCAACTTCATATCCAGCTAAAGGACCATTANTCATTGCAGCTTTAAATCCTTTCTCAACTGAAGGAATAAATTCTCTTGGGACATTACCACCTTTTATAGTNGAAATAAATTCTAGTCCTGGTTTTCCTTCTTCAGCTGGNTCTATAGTAAATACTATATCAGCAAATTTACCTCTACCACCAGACTGTTTTTTATAAACCTCTCTATGATCAGCTAGCTGTGTAATAGCTTCTTTATATTCAACCATCGGCTCCCCTTGACTAACCTCTACTTTAAACTCTCTTCTTAATCTATCNACAATAATATCTAAGTGTAATTCTCCCATTCCAGAAATAATNGTNTGTCCTGATGCTTCATCAGTTCTTACAGTNAANGTAGGATCTTCNTCAGATAATTTAGCTAATGCCATTCCTAGTTTATCAATATCAGCTTTAGTTTTTGCCTCAACTGCAATACCTATNACGGGATCTGGAAAGTCCATNCTTTCAAGAACTATNGGAGAATTTTCTGAAGATAAACTNTCACCAGTTTTGATGTCTTTAAAACCTACNGCAGCACCAATATCTCCTGCCTCAATACAATCAATAGCATTTTGTTTATTTGAATGCATCTGATATATTCTNGAAATTCTTTCTTTTTTGTCAGATCTNTTATTTAACACATATGAGCCCGCATTTAATTTNCCTGAATAGACTCTGAAAAATGCCAATCTTCCAACAAAAGGATCAGTAGCAATTTTAAAGGCTAAAGCAGAAAAAGGCTCTTCAACAGAAGGCTTTCTTGAANTTTCTTCNTCATTTTTAGGATTNGTTCCAATAATAGCNTCTTTATCTACAGGAGAAGGNAAATACCTACATACTGCATCTAATAAAAACTGAACTCCTTTATTTTTAAAGGCTGAACCACAAATCATTGGAATAATAGACATATCCATAACAGCNGCTCTAAGAGCATTGTGAATTTCATCTTCAGTTATTGAATCTTCATCCTCCATATACTTTTCAAGAAGATTTTCATCATAAGTAGCAACTTCTTCNATTAANAATCCTCTATATTTNTTTGCCTCTTCCTTAAGATTATCAGGAATATCTATAACATCAAANGTAGCCCCCATAGATTCTTCATGCCATANAATTGCTCTATTCTTTATAAGATCAACAATACCTTTNAAATCTGATTCATCACCAATAGGNAAGACAATAGGAACTGCATTAGAACCNAGCATTTCTTTAACNTGCTTACAAACCATNTGGAAATTAGACCCTTGTCTATCCATTTTATTTACAAATCCCATTCTTGGAACTTTATAATTATCTGCAAGTCTCCAGTTTGTNTCAGACTGAGGTTCTACACCATCTACAGCGCTAAATAAAAAAACAAGACCATCAAGAACTCTTAATGATCTGTTTACTTCCACTGTAAAATCTACGTGACCTGGAGTGTCTATAATATTCATGTGATATGAATTAGAATCTTCAGTTGGTTCTCCATTTTCGCTTGGAAAATTCCAGTTACAAGTTGTTGCAGCAGAAGTAATTGTTATACCTCTCTCCTGCTCCTGTTCCATCCAATCCATTGTAGCTGCTCCATCATGAACTTCTCCAATTTTATGGGAAACACCTGTATAGTACAAGATCCTTTCAGTAGTAGTAGTTTTACCTGCATCAATATGTGCAGCAATACCTATATTTCTAGTATATCTTAAATCTCTAGCCATAATTAAAATCTAAAATGTGAAAATGCTTTATTGGCTTCTGCCATCTTATGAGTATCAACTTTTTTCTTTACAGCAGCACCTTCTTCTTTTGATGCAGCTAAAATTTCCGCTGCAAGCTTTAAGGCCATAGATTTTTCATTTCTCTTTCTAGAATAATTAATTAGCCATTTCATGGCAATTGAAATTTTTCTATCTGCTCTAATTGGTGATGGAATTTGAAATGTTGCTCCTCCAACTCTTCTACTTCTTACTTCTACATGAGGCATAACATTTGATAAAGCATCCTTCCAAAGCTCTATGGCTTCCTTTTTATCTTCTCCTTCACCAGTATTTTTTGATTCAACAGCATCAATAGCGTCATAAAAAACTTTAAAGGCAGTAGATTTCTTACCACTCCACATCATCATATTAACAAACCTAGTAACAAGCTGATCGTTAAATCTAGGATCTGGTAATAAAGGTCGTTTCTTTGCCTGGTTTTTTCTCATCTATATAATTGCTTTGATTATTTTTTTGGCTTTTTTGCGCCGTATTTAGATCTTCTTTGTGTTCTACCTTCTACACCAGCAGTATCAAGAGCTCCACGAATTATATGGTATCTAACTCCTGGTAAATCTTTAACTCTTCCACCTCTAACTAATACTATTGAATGCTCTTGTAAATTATGTCCTTCACCAGGTATATAAGCATTCACTTCATTACCATTGGTAAGTCTAACTCTAGCAACCTTTCTCATGGCAGAATTAGGTTTCTTTGGAGTAGTAGTATACACACGAGTACAAACTCCTCTCCTCTGAGGACATGAATTCAAAGCAGCCGATTTACTTTTCTTAGTTAATTTGGCTCTTCCCTTTCTTACTAATTGCGATATAGTAGGCATATATTCTATTATTTATTTCCCCTCTCGTGTTTCTCGAGAAGGCGTGCAAAGGTAAAAATTAAAATCAATTATTCAAATGTTAACAGATATATTTTAAATGTTTTTTTAATTATTCCTGTAAATTATATTAAAATCATAAAATTATCGTTAGTTGATAAGAGAATAATCTATGAAAATTAAAAACAAATTATTTTTACTATTTGTGCTGGTTTTCAGCATAAGTTTTTCACAAAACTTAACGCTTGAAATATATTCCAATATTGGTCAAGAAAATGACATAATTTCAAGCATTAATTATAACAAAAATTTTGATACTTTTGAGGAGTTAAAAAATGAAGTTGACAATACTATTAAAAATCTCCAAAAAACTGGATTTTTAAAAGCATCTATAAATCAAATTCAACAGATTAAAAATAATGAATATTTAGCTGATATTTCATTAAAAAATAAAATCAAATACATCTATGTTTTAGGGCTTGATTCAATACCCTTAAAGGGGTACGAAAATTACAAAATAATTGATGGTAAAAAGACTGTTAAATTATCCATTGAAAATATTCAAGATTTTTTTAAAAAATTAAATCAATATACATCAAAAAATGGCTTTCCTTTTAATTCAGCAAAATTTGTAAATATTAAGTCATTTGAGCTTAATAATTTACAAGCCGAAATTCAAATTAATTATGAAAAACCAAGAGAAATTGACAAAATAGTAATTAAGGGCTATGAAAAATTTCCCAAATCCTATCTTAAACATCTTACAAAATATAAGATCGGAAAGAAATTCGACATGGAGCAAGTTCAACAAAGCAGTAAGCTATTAAATCAGCTTGTCTTCATAAAACAGACTAAAAAACCAGAAATTCTGTTTACTGCGGATTCAACAAGCATTTATTTATACATTGAAAAGCTGAAAAAGAATAGTTTTGATGGATTTATTGGTTTTTCAAATGATGAATCAGAAAATAATATTCAATTACAAGGATATTTAGATTTTGAACTTGTCAATAATTTTAATTTTGGTGAAAAAATTGAGTTTTTATACAAAAGTGAAAAAAATACAGACAGAATATTAGAAACTAACATTGATCTACCCTACATATTTAAAAGCCCAATAGGAATCAATCTTGGTCTTAAACTAACAAAAAAGGACTCATCCTTCGTTTCTAATGAGCAGTTTGCTAATTTCTTCTACAAAAATTCTAATAATCATAAATTTTCATTAGGATTACGCTCAATAAATTCAGACGAACAATTAGAAACACCAAATAATAATTTTCAAGATTTTAAAACTGTATTCAAAGATTTTCAATATGAATTCATAGAATTTAATCTGGAAAGCCTATTGTTTCCAGTTAAGCAGAGTTATTTATTTAAAATTTCTCAGGGAAATAGAAATTCTGACGATCAAGAAAACAAACAGGTCTATGCCAAAATGGATTTTGTTAAAATTTTTGATTTTGGAATTAAAAATAGTCTTTACATAAATTTTAAATCTGAAATTCTAGAATCTGACACATACTTATCTAATGAATTATCTAGATTTGGAGGTGCCAAATCAATAAGAGGCTTCGATGAGAATAGTTTATTCTCAAATAAATACTTTCTTTTAATAACAGAGTACAGATACGAATTAAGCAACACCATATATATTAATAGCATATTTGATATTGGAAATTATGAAAATAAGCTAATTAATGTCTATAGTAATATATATGGTGTTGGAATTGGGGTTGGATTGCTTACTAAGGGAGGTTTGTTCTCTATAAACTATGCTGCAGGATCTGATTGGGAGGACAAAATAGATACTAAAAATGCTAGAATACATATTAATTTTAGATCTTTTTTCTGATTATTTAACCTGTTAGACCCTAAAAAAACACAAATTTTTACATAATTGTTTTGTTTTATTAACATTTTATTATGATTTTTGCAGTTGGACTAATTCAAATAAATTAAAAAATGAAAACAAAGTTTAGTGGAATTTTGACGCTTATATTGGCGTTAGTCGCGCAACTAACGTTTGCGCAGGGACAAGCAGTTTCAGGAACGGTTTCTGATGATTCAGGAATGCCTGTAGCTGGAGTAAATATTATTGTTCAAGGAACAACAACGGGAACTCAGTCAGATTTTGATGGTAATTATAGCATCATGGTTGACGAGGGAGCTGTATTATCATTTACATATGTTGGTTATACTTCTGTTACTGTAACAGTAGGTTCATCCAATACAGTAGATGTTACTATGAGCGAAGACGTTGCTCAACTTGAAGAAGTAGTCGTTACGGCACTTGGTATTAAAAGAGAAAAGAAAGCTCTTGGATATGCCGTTAGTGAAGTATCTGGCGAAGAAATGGAACAAAGAACTGAAGGTGATGTTGCTAGAGTATTATCTGGTAAGGCATCAGGTGTAAATATTACCTCTCAAGGTGGTACATCTGGTTCTGCAACAAATGTTGTTATTAGAGGTTATACTTCTATTAATGGTAATAACCAGGCATTATTCGTAGTTGACGGAGTACCTTTCAGTAGTGATACAAATGCACAAGGTGGTTACCTAGGTGGTAACATTGGATCTTCAAGATTTTTAGATCTTGATCCAAACAACATTGCTAGTGTTAACGTTCTTAAAGGTTTAGCAGCTGCTACACTATATGGAACAGCTGGTAAGAATGGTGTAATTGTAATCACAACAAAATCTGGATCTTTAGGACCTAAAGGACCTAAGAAAACAGAAATAACTGTTAATCAATCTTATTTTGTTAATGAGATTGCATCAATGCCAGAGTATCAAAATATGTATGGAAATGGTTTCGACCAATCATTCGGATGGTTCTTCAGTAACTGGGGACCTGCATTCGCAAGAGATGGTGTTGACGGATGGGCAAATGACCCAGCTGGAACTATTATTGATACTGATGGTGTAGGAACAGTAGAGCATCCATATGGATCTTCTGCATTCCTAAATGCATTTTTAGGTGGTAATAACGTATTAAATCAACAGTACACTGGTGAGCGTTATGCATGGGCTCCTTACGAAAGTGTTGAGAACTTCTTTAGATCAGGTGGTGTTTCTAACACATCTGTTAATATAAGAGGTGCTTCAGACGATGGTAAGGTTTCTTATAACGTAAACTGGGGTAACCTTGATGAAAAAGGTTTTACACCTGGTAATGCACTTAAAAGAAATACAATTTCTATTGGTGGACGTGCTGAGTTAAGTAATAAATTTACTGTTAGTGGTTCTATGAACTACAGTAACACTCAGATGGTATCTCCTCCAGTTGCTTCTTCTAGAGGTAACGGTACATTAGGATGGTCAACATTCGGTAATGTATTCTTTACACCAAGAAGTGTTGACTTAATGGGATTACCATTTACTATACCTGAAAATGGTGGTAGTATTTACTATAGAAATGGTAACGATATCATTAATCCAAACTGGTCAGTAGCTAACTCTCAAGGTGGTCAAACTACTAATAGAGTATTTGGTACTGCTACTTTAACTTATGATATCAATGATAATATGTCTCTTACATATCGTGCTGGTATTGACTGGTATAATGAAAGAAACAAAGCATACTCTAACAAAAATGGTGTAAACTTTAGCCAGGCAATATTTGGTTATCTTAATACATGGGATAACAATGTAACTATCTGGAACCATTATGTTGGATTAAATGGTAGTGCTGATTTAAGTGATGACGTTGGACTTACATGGACAGTTGGAGCTGAATCAAAAATGAGAAACTACGATCGTGAAGGTACTGCAAGTACTGGACAGATTGTATATGGTGTGATTCAACACTTTAACTATGAGAATCAAACGCCATTATCATACCACGGTCACCAAAACACTTTAGGTGTATTTGGTAACGCAGATATCGATTATAGAGATTTCTTATTCGTATCATTATCTGCTAGAAATGACTGGGTTTCTAATCTACCAACAGAGAATAATAGCATGTTCTATCCAAGTGCTAGTGTATCATTCTTGCCTACATCAATGGATGAAAGCATAAAGTCTGATAACTTAACTTACTTAAAAGTAAGAGCTGGATACGGAACATCAGCTGGTTTCCCAGGTGGTTATCCTACAGTTAATAGTGTATCACAATCAACAAACCAAAATGGTGGTTTAAATGGTGGTGTTACAACTAACTCTGTAAGTGACTTCCAGGCTAACCCAGATCTTAAACCAGAATTGCTTTCAGAACTTGAAATAGGAGTGGATGCAAGAGTTTGGGGGAACAGAATTGGAATTAATGCTTCTTACTTTGAAAGAACAAGTAATGACTTAATTGTATTCAAGCCTCTTCCAACATCTACTGGTTCTACTTCTACACAAGATAACATTGGTAAGATTGAAGGTGACGGTATAGAAGTTGACGTTGATTTAGAAATGTTTGATATCATTCCTGTGAATGTTGATGGTCTTAGCTGGAATGCAAGAGTTAACTTTACTACAAGTTCAGCTGTTGTAACAGAGCAATCAGATGATCAAATTATCTATGGTGGTTCTACTGCTACTTGGTTAGGTGGTAATGCTGCTATCCAAGGAGAGCCTTTAGGGGTTATCGTTGGTACGAGAATCGAAAGAGATGATAACGGGAATATGGTTGTTAATGCTTCTGGTAACTACGGTTCAGAGGGAGTTATGGCAATCGATGCTAACGGAAACGAAGTTCCTCTAGGAACAGAAGGTTCAAGAACTATTACACCAATTATTGGTGATCCTGAGCCAGATTACGTTATGAATGTTATAAATACATTAAAGTATAAAGACTTTACACTTGGATGGCAATTAAGCCATACAGCTGGTGGAGATATAGTAGCTAAAACAGTTGCTACATTATTAGGTCGTGGTGGAATCGTAGAAGACAGAAAGAATACATTTATTCTTCCTGGTGTATTAAACGATGGTTCACCTAACAACCTACAGATAAACAACTCATCTTATTATTTTAATAATGTGTTGTTTGGTCCACTTGAAATGTCTGTTTATGACGGTTCTGTTGTAAGACTTCAGGAAGTATCATTATCATGGTCAGTTCCACAAAAGATGTTAGACAGTACTCCATTTGGAGCATTATCTCTAACAGCTACTGGATTTAACCTATGGCATGATGCTTATAATGTTCCAGATGCTACTAATTACGATCCTAATGTTGCAGGTACCGGTGTCGGTAATGCAAGAGGTTGGGACTTCCTTAATGGACCTAGTTCAAAAAGGTGGGGAATTAGTCTTAAAGCATCATTTTAATAACGTAAAATCAATCAATTATGAAAAGAATATTTAAATATTTAATGATGATGGTGTTAGCTTCGGCTACGATGTTCTACTCATGTGAAACCATGGAATTAGAAGATCTAGCGAGTCCTAACTCACTATCTCCAGATCTAGCGGATGCTGATCTGTTATTAAACAACATCCAAATATCTTTCCTTAGTGCTATGCAGGATATGCAATATAACGGCGCAGCATTAGGAAGAATAAGTTATATGGGTGGTAGAGTATACTACAATAACTTTGGTAGTGGAACTATAAGCGGTGCTTGGTATCAATTGTATGCTAGCATTATGCCTGATATTGCTGCTATTGAAGGGTTAAACGGTGAAGAGAATTTATTGGCTTTCCACCTAGGTATGTCAAAAGCAATGGCTGCTCACATTATGATGGGTATTGTTGATTCTGTGGGAGATATTCCATGGGCTGAAGCAAATAATCCTGCTGAGTATCCAAGCCCAAGCGTTTCTGATGATGCAGATGTTTATGCTGCTGCAGTAGCAATGCTTGATGAAGCTCAAGGTTATCTTGATGCTGCTGGTGGTGGTGATGACATGTACTATGGAGGAGATGCTTCTAAGTGGACTAAATATATTAACACTTTAAGAATGCGTGCTAACCTTACAACTGGTAATTATGCTGCTGCATTATCTCAGACAAATGTTATTGAGACTGCTGCTGATGATCTTCAGTTTAATTATGGTACTCAAGAATTGCAGCCTGATACACGTCACCCTTGGTATCAAAGTGACTATACTACATCAGGTGCTAATATTTATCAATCATCTTGGTTAATGGACCTTATGGATGGTGATATCGATGAGTGGCAGGCAGTTAGTCTTGCTGATCATCAAGCTGGAATTCATCCAATTAATGACCCTAGAAGAAGATACTACTTCTACAGACAGTCATATAATACTCCTGGAAATCAGACAATGTTAAATTACTATGATTCAGGTGTATATTCATACCCATGTGATTGGGGTGATTGTGATGGTACAGCTAATGGTGAAACACTTCAGTGTTCATTACAAGATCAACCATTCCATTTAGAATTTACTCCTGATGGAGATAGTGCTTATGGTGATGGAAGATGGTGTTCAAACTTCATGGGATACTGGGGTAGACATCATGGTAATGATGAAGGAACACCTCCTGATAACTTTACTAGAACAGCTGTAGGAGTATATCCTGCTGGTGGTAGTTTTGACAATCAACCTGATATAGGCGACTATAATGGTTCACTTGCAGCTGCCTTTAACGTTGGTCAAGTTTGGCAAGGAAATGGTGGTGGCGGACAAGGTGTTTGGCCAATCTACTTATCATCATATGTTAAGTTTATGAAAGCTGAAGCTGCTATGTGGACAGGTGATGTTGCTATGGCTAGAACATATATGGAAGCAGGAATTAATGAATCAATTACGAAAGTAATGACTATGTCAGCTGTTGATGCTGAGGCTGATTCAAGCATGTTCCCTACTGGTGGTATGGTAAGTGCTTTTGTTGCTGATGTAATGGCACAATTCGACGCTGCACCTATGACATCTGCTTTAGATGGTTTAGGATGGCCTGTTGAAAAAGATAAGTTGGATATACTAGGAGAGCAATATTTTGTTGCTATGTATGGTGGTGCGAATGATGCGTGGAACTTCATAAGAAGAACTGGACACCCAAGAACGTTGTCTAGAGGACTTATGGATAACAATGAATCAGGAACATTCCCAAGAACTGGTACTTATCCATCAAATGAAATAAGTGCTAATCCTAATATCTTACAAAGACAGGATAATAATACCCTTGTCTTCTGGGATGCGGGAGTAACTAATCCTTCTAATTAAAAAAAATGAAAACTATGAGAAATATATTTAAATTTTTATTTGCTTCTCTTCTAGTAGTTTCTTGTGTAGATAGTGAAAACACTATTGACACAGTTTTAGACTACGAGACAGGGGCGATACTAAGAACAATTTCAGTGAATAACGCTGTATTGAACTCTAGTGATCCTAACAGTACATTTAGTGTAACTGTTGAGGAACAGGATGAGGCAGACGGTGCTCTATTTGCTCAAGTTAACGTTTACGTACAGTTGAAGGATCTTACTGCCGATAATGGTGATTCAAGTGTTGATTTTACTTATGTAAGGTCAATGCCTGCGAGTGATTTCACTACTGGACCTGTGGGACTTCCTAGAGGAACAGTTGAAATGCCTTTCGGTGAGGCTGCATCTGCAATGGGTGTAGGTCCTGATGATTATACTCCTGGTGATGTATTCGTTGTTGGATTAGAAGTTGAATTAACAGATGGAAGAACATATGATTGGACATCTGCTGCTGGTATTATTACTGGTGGATTCTTCTCTTCTCCATTCAAATACAATGCATTACTAACTTGTTCTCCAATGCCTGGTACATACGTAGTTGATATGTATGATAGTTATGGTGATGGATGGCAAACTGGTAGTTATGACTCTGGCGGGGCTCTTTCTGTTGATATTGACGGAACAGTAGTTGATGTTGCAATGTGCTCACAATGGGGAACATACTCTTTTGATTGTGTTGCTTCAGCTGATGGATACTATGCGCAAGCTACAGTTGAAATTCCTGTTGGAACAGAATCTGCAACTTGGAACTGGTTTGGTGATTTCTATGGTGAGATTGCTATGACGATTACTGCTCCAAATGGTCAAGTAGCATTTGATACATATCCTAACTATGGAACTGTATCTCCAGGGCTATTACCTGTGGCAGTTTGTGCTCAGTAAACAGAGTAAGTAAACAATAAAAAAAAGAGCTTTATTTTTAATAAGGCTCTTTTTTTTATCTTTATCCCCAATAAAATCAGATAATGAGAACTAAATACGGGATACTTTTTATTCTAATCATTCTTCTATATACCTGTGAATCTAATACAGGTAGTGCTGATAATACTACTGAAACATATAATAACTATGAGAAAGTGCCAAGTTCTTCAAGTGGAATCAGTTTTATCAATAGAATTGAACATAATTTAGCTTCAAAATCAAATTTATTCGATTACGACTACTTTTATAACGGCTCTGGGGTTGGTATAGCAGATTTTAACAATGATGGCTTAAAAGACGTCTTTTTGTGCGCAAATCAAGCTAATAATAGGATTTATTTGAATAAAGGGGAACTAACTTTTGAAGATATCACCGAAAAAGCCAATATTAATGCAAATAACAAGGGATGGTCTAGTGGCGTTACTTTTGCTGATATTAACCAAGATGGCTGGATAGATATATACATATCCCAAGGAGGGCCATACAATAAAGAAAAAAGAAAAAATATTCTTCTAATAAATCAGGGAGATCTGACTTTTGAGGAAAAAGCTGATGAATATGGACTGGCTGATACAGGAATAAGTACTCAGTCAGCATTCTTTGACTATGATAAAGATGGAGACTTAGATTGTATTGTGATGAATGAAAATGATTATTATGGACTTGATCCTGAAAGATTTTACAAATTATTTGAAAATAAAGAGCTTTTAAAAGAAAATTCTTCTCACCTATATGAACAAATAGATGGGAAATTTATTGATGTTACTGAGAAAGCAGGATTATTAAAGCCAAGTTTTGGTCTTGGTCTCTGTGTTAGTGATCTAAATAATGATAACTGGTTAGATATTTACATAGCCAATGATTATTATGTCCCAGATGGCATGTATATTAATAATGGAAATGGAACATTTACAGATAAGATTAAAACTGCAACAAAACAAATATCATTCTATGGCATGGGTGTGGATATTGCTGATGTTAATAATGATAATCTAAAAGATATTTATGTTCTTGATATGGCTTCAAGTGATCATGTTAGGTCAAAAACACTTATGGCATCAATGAATACATCTAACTTTGAGCTAATAACAAACAAATTAGATTTACACTATCAGTATATGTTTAATTCTCTTCAGCTTAATCTAGGTAATAATAATTATCATAATATCGCACAGCATTCAAAACTAGCTAAAACTGATTGGAGCTGGGCTGGACTCATATTTGACCATGATAATGATGGATATGAGGATATTTTAGTTACCAATGGATATAGAAGGTATGGTTCTGATAATGATTCAAGAATTAAAATAAATCAGGCAAAAAGATTATATGATGGAAAAGTACCACTTGAAATCAAAGAACAATTATACGAAGAGCTTCCTTCAGAAAAACTGCCGAATATTCTTTATAAAAACTCTGGGAACTTAAATTTTAAAAATATATCACAATACTCAGATCTAAATGAGCCTACCTTCTCTAATGGAGCAGTATATTCTGATCTTGATAATGATGGTGATCAGGATCTTATAATTAATAATATTGATCAAGAGGCTTTTATCTATAAAAACACCTCCATAGAGAAAAATTTAGGAAACTATATAAAAATAATTCCTAAAGGAAATGTATCAGAAAATTTTGCTAAAATAACTATCAAATACAATGATATTGTCAAAACAAAAGAATCCAAAAGAGTTAGAGGTTACCTATCAGCAGTAGATAATGACGTGCATTTTGGTGTTGGCGATAACAAAAATATAGATTCAATTATAGTTGAATGGGCATCTGGTAAAACAGAAAAAATTTCTAATGTAGAAGTAAACCAGACAATAAATGTTTTTGAAAAAAATGCATCCAAAGAAATCAATACAGCTCAACAAACCAATTATTGGTTCAATAAAACTAATTCAACAGGTATAAATTATAAGAATATAGAAAATGATTTTGACGATTTTAAAAAAGAAATACTTCTCCCCTACAAACAATCTACGTTGGGCCCATCAATTTCATCAGGTGATGTAAATAACGATGATTTAGATGATGTTTTTATTGGAGGATCAAAAGGGCAGCCTGGGCAATTATTTATTCAGAGAGGTAACAGGTATGAAAATAAAAGGATCAGCGACTTTATTGAGGATAGACATTATGAGGACATGGAATCTGTTTTTATTGATATAGACAATGATAATGACCTAGATTTATATGTAGTAAGTGGGGGAAATGAATTTAATAATAGATCTAATTTACTTCAAGACAGAATTTATTTAAATGATGGAAATGGCAATTTCACCAAAGACAAACAGTCTGAGATATCAGATTATACTATTAGTGGGAAGTCAGTATCTAAAATTGATTATGATAAAGATGGAGATATTGATTTAATTGTGGGTAATAGGATAATACCTCAAAAATACCCATTGTACGAGCCATCTATAATCTATGAAAATATAAACGGAATATTCAAGAATGTAACCTATAAAACTGCTCCAGAATTTGAGGATTTTGGAATAGTAAATAAAGTTATTACAACAGATATAAACAACGATGGATGGGAAGATTTTATATGTGTTGGTGAATGGACCAATATAGGTGTATTTATAAATAATAAGGGAAGGTTTAAAAACATTTCAATAGACAATGGGTTAGATAAAATCTATGGGTGGTGGTATAACATACAAGAAACAGATGTAAATAATGATGGATATAAAGACTATATCGTAGGAAATATTGGTACAAACTCAAAATATAAAACAAATCAATCAAAGCCTTTAAAAGTATTTGCAGATGATTTTGATGAAAATGGGACACATGATCTTGTATTAAGTTATGAGTATAAAAATGAATACGTACCATTAAGAGGAAAAGAGTGCTCAACACAACAGATGCCATTTATAGGTGAGAAAATCCCAACGTTTGATGAATTTGCGACAGCAAGTATTGAAGATATATATGGAGAAGTAGTAACTACAGCATACCAGAAAAAAGTAACAGAATTCTCTTCAGTTATACTAGTAAATAATGGAGATATGACATTTAAAGTAAATAAACTACCAGAGCTTGCTCAAACCATTCCTATTCTCTCAAGTGAAACATATGATATAAATAAAGATGGATATGAAGATTTGATTGTTGCCGGAAACATATATAATACTGAAGTTGAAACACCTAGGCTGGATAATCAATTTGCAGTTGTACTGCTCTCAAATAAAATAGACAATTATAAAGCAATAGGGCCAGAAAATACGGGATTATATACAAATGGTAATACAAAATCTATTAAAATAGTAGGTGATAACAATCCATTACTAATCATAGCAAATAATAACGGAAATTCAGAGACATTTATAATAAATGATAATAAATAATAACTCTATACTTATAAATTAATATAATTAATAAGTATAGAGAATAAAAGATATATATATTAATAGAATAGATGGAAAAAACATTAGATATTTACGGAATTAGAACAGTGATTGAGGCAATAAAAGCAGGAGACAAAACAATAGATAAAATTTTT